>CAYMZO010000001.1:0-27992 GCA_964394885.1 uncultured Eubacteriales bacterium
AACAGGGAGTATAAATATAAAATAATTTTCTATTTACTTTTTGCAATATAAAAAGTACAAGTTTCTTTGTAAAATAAAGGAAAAAAAGTTTTTGTAATCGGTTATTTTTCTTATTTGAAAAAATAACCGATTTCTTTGGTGGTATAATTTCCTCAATATGTTAATACTTAGTATAATAGTATTAATAATTTGAATTATGGAGGTAATTTATCATGTGGTCATTAAAAAAATTGGGCTATCGTGGAGTTGAGGTAGTTTTTGCCGGTGCAATGTATCTATGGGGATGGTTTTTCCCTGATCCAATCATTATCCAAGGTCCCGGAAGTATAAAGAAGCTTCCCGAAGTAATCAAGAGCAAAGGTTTAAAAAAGATTTTAATTGTTACAGACCCCGGTCTTATGAGTCTTAATCTTCTTGACTCTCTTTTCAAAACATTAACTGAGTGCGGAGTTGAGTATGCACTTTATGATCAGGTTCAGCCAAACCCAACCATTGAAAACGTACATGCTGCACAAAAGGTTTATAATGACAATCATTGTCAAGCTATAATTGCTTTTGGTGGCGGTTCACCAATCGACTGTGCAAAAGCAACAGGTGCATGTATTGCAAGACCTAACCGTTCTTTAGAGAAGATGAGCGGAACATTTAAGGTTATTCTTCCTTCTCTTAAAATGGGCTCTCTTGTTCCACCTACACTCTTTGCAGTACCAACAACTGCAGGTACCGGCTCAGAAACAACAATTGCTGCTGTTATTACAGATTCTAAAACTCACGATAAGTTCCCAATTATGGATCCATTTATTCGTGCTAAGTATGCTGTACTTGACCCTGAGCTTACAGTTGGTCTTCCCAAGCACATCACTTCAACAACAGGTATGGATGCACTTACCCACGCAGTTGAAGGCTATACAAACATTTGGTATAACGACAAAAAGTTTAACGATTATGGCGTAAAAGCTGTTCAGATTATTTTCAAATATCTTGAAAGAGCATACAACGACGGTACTGACATTGAAGCTCGTGGACAACTTCTTCTCGCTTCATATTATGCAGGTCTTTGCTTTACTCGTGGTGGTGTTGGTTACGTTCACGGTATCGGACATCGTCTTGGCGGAATGTATGGAGTTCCTCACGGTCTTGCAATGTCTGTTATTCTTCCTCACGTTATGTCAGACGAATTGTTTGGACCTGTTGTTTATAAAAAGCTTGCTGAGCTTGCAGACGCTGTTGGCATTACCGGTGCTAATGACGAGCAAAAGGCAAAAGCTTTTGTTGCTGAAATCAAAGCTATGAACGAAAGAATGAACATTCCAACAGGATTTGATTGCATTAAGGAAGAGGATATTCCAACAATCGCAGAGCGTTGCCTTGCTGAAACTCATCCTACATATCCTGTTCCAAAAATGTATTCACAAAAAGAAATTGAAGATTTTATCAGAAAAAATCTTATTATCAAAAAATAATTTTTAGTTATCTAATCAAAAGACTGTCTTTTTTAAGGCAGTCTTTTTTTAATTATTTCTAATATTTTAAAATGGCTTGAAGTATATATTGTAAAAGTGTTATAATAATTTTAAGTTTGTAACAATACTGTTGTGTATTTTGCGAATAAAATGCCAAACTTCATCTGTTTGGCTTAATTAAATTCCATAGTTATATATTGATAATTATGGATAATAAAACAAAGGTGATAAGATGAAATATAAAATTACTCAAAAAGAGCTCGAAAAGGAAATTGCAACTAAAATTTCACACCTATTCGGACTAAGTGTTCAAGATGCTTCTTACGAGCATTATTACAAAGCGTTGGCACTTATAATAAGAGATTTAATGGGAAGCACGTGGTACGACTCGATAAGTAATTCTAATGCTCAAAAGTCTGGTTCAAAGACCGTTTATTATATGTGTATGGAGTTTTTAATGGGTCGTTCCTTAAAGAACAATCTATATAATCTTGAGCTTACAGATGTTGCTCAAAAGGCTCTTGAAAATTTTGATATTGACCTTGATAAATTGTATGATTACGAGCCGGACGCAGGTCTCGGAAACGGTGGACTCGGCAGACTCGCTTCTTGCTATATGGATGCACTTACTGCAAACGATTATCAGGCTGTCGGCTACTCTATCCTTTATGAATACGGCATTTTCAAGCAGAAGCTTGTTGACGGTTGGCAAACAGAGTTGCCGGATTTTTGGTTGCCCGGCGGTGAATCTTGGCTATCTGCCAAAAAGGACTTTAGCGTAACCGTTAAATTCGGAGGAACACTTGAAAGTCAGTGGAACGACGGCTACTATACAACTAAGCTTTCTAACTATACCCCTGTTGTTGCCGTGCCTTATGATATGTATATCTCCGGAAAAGGCGGTTCTTCTGTTAACGTATTGCGTTTATGGAAATCCACTTCTCCAAGTATAGATATGAGCCTGTTTAATCAAGGTGATTATATTCGTGCTGTTGAGCAGGATGCAATGGCAGAGGTTATCAGCAAGGTACTTTATCCATCAGACAATCACGCTGAAGGTAAAAGCTTGCGTCTTCGTCAGCAATATTTTCTTGTTTCCGCATCTATTCAAGACATAGTTCAACGTCATTTAAGGTTGCACAGAAGCATTGACAATATTCCTGAAGAAATTGCAATTCACATAAACGACACTCATCCCGCTCTTTCAATACCTGAAATGATGAGGATTTTCCTTGACGACTGTGGTTACAGCTGGGACGATTCGTGGGCAATAGTTACTAAAACATTTGCATACACCAATCATACAGTTATGAGTGAAGCACTTGAATGCTGGACCGAGGACCTTGTAAAGCAACTCATTCCGAGAGTTTATCAAATAATCAAAGAGATTGACAATAGATACCGTGCATTTATTTGGGACATTTCTCACGATGCAGGTAAAGTTGAAGATATGGCTATTGTTTCAAACGGAATTGTAAGAATGGCAAATCTTTGCGTTGCGTGTTGCCACAGTGTAAACGGCGTTTCTGCCCTGCACAGTGAAATTCTTAAGAAAGATGTTTTCCACAACTACTACTCTCTTTCTCCTGCAAAATTTAAGAACGTTACAAACGGAATTGCACACAGACGTTGGCTTTGTCAGGCAAACCCCGAGCTTACAGGATTAATTTCAGAGCTTATCGGAGATGGCTTTATTCAAAACGCAGGTGAGCTTACTAATCTAAAAAAATATTCTAACGACAAAGCTGTCTTTAAAAAGCTTGATGAAGTTAAGCACGACAACAAAGTTGAGTTTTCCAATTATATAAAAGAAAAATCAGATATTTTAATAGACCCGAATTCCATTTTTGATGTTCAAGTCAAAAGGCTTCACGAATATAAAAGGCAGCACTTGAATGCAATGGAAATTCTTTGCCAATATTTAGCCTTAAAGCAAAACCCATCTATGGACTTTACGCCACGAACATATATCTTTGGTGCAAAAGCAGCTCCGGGGTACTTTATGGCAAAGAAAATTATCTCCTTTATCTATTCCCTTTCTCAGCTTATCAACAACGACCCTGATGTTAAGGATAGAATTAAAATAGTCTATCTTGAGGACTATAACGTTACCACAGCAGAAAGGCTTATGCCTTGTGCCGATATCAGCGAGCAGATTTCGCTTGCAGGAACCGAAGCAAGCGGAACAGGAAATATGAAGCTTATGATAAATGGTGCCTTAACGCTTGGCACACTTGACGGAGCAAATGTTGAGATAAAAGAAGCCGTTGGAAATGATAACATTTTCATATTCGGTATGACTGCTCAAGAGGTTTCTAACCTTGCATCAAAAGGTTATGACCCTCACAGCTATTATTTAAACAACAACGACATAAAATCTGTAATCGACTTTATGAGCCACGGAATTAACGGCCAAGATTTTTCCGAAATAACCTCTTCTATTCTTCAGCACGACCCGTATATGGTTATGGCTGATTTTGCAGACTATCATCAAACCCGAGATGAAATTGTTAAAGCATACTCAAACAAAGAGAGCTGGAACAAAAAATCTCTTTACAACATTGCCGGTGCAGGTATATTCTCTGCCGACAGGGCAATCAATGACTATGCAAAGACAATATGGCATACGGGTAAAATAATCTAACTATATTGTTAAATTGTTAAAATGGAGTTGATTTGTATGAGTAGTTGTGTTTTTAATTCAAGAGACAAACAATATAAAAGTGTTTTTGGAGCTGTTTCTACCGGAGAAAACGTTACTTTCCGTCTACTGTTGCCATGCAATGGTAGCAATTACTGTACAAACGCCTACCTGCTGTTATGCAAGGACGGTCAGACAGAAGAGCGTTTTGACCTTTATGCAACAAATGATTATTGGGATAATTGCAGATGGTGGGAAATCACTCACAGCATTAATGATTTCGGACTTTACTGGTATCGTTTCGAATTTTCAACTCCGTTTGGCACTTGCAGGGTTTCAAACGATGGCCACGGTATAGGATATGTAACCGACAGTATTTCCTCGTGGCAGTTAACCGTATATTCATCTGAATTTAAAACACCCGAATGGTTAAAAGGCGGAGTTATTTATCAGATTTTTCCTGACAGATTTTGCAAGTCCAGCTCCTCTAAAAAAGCCACTGATAAAGGCAGAATAATAAGAGAAGATTGGGACGGCGTTCCTTACTGGAAGCCAACTGACGAAGGCAAGGTGCTCAACAATGACTTTTTCGGAGGAAACCTTAAAGGTGTTGAGCAAAAGCTTGACTATCTGAAAGAGCTTGGCGTTACCTGCATTTATCTTAATCCAATATTTGAATCCGCATCGAACCACCGTTATGACACGTCAGACTACGAAAAAATCGATTCACTTTTAGGAACTGAAAAGGATTTTACATCGTTATGTTCCGCTGCTAAAAAATGTGGTATACATATTATACTTGACGGTGTTTTCAGCCACACCGGAGACGACAGCAAATATTTTAACAAATACAAGAACTACGGTAACGGCGGTGCTTACAATTCAGAAAAATCTCCGTACTATAAATGGTATAAATTCAAAAACTGGCCCGATGATTACGACTCTTGGTGGGGAATTAAAATTCTTCCCGAAGTTAAGGAAGATTGTCCCGAATATCTTGAGTATATTACCGGTGAAAACGGAATTATTGAGAAGTGGCTCAAAGCAGGAGCAGACGGTTGGCGTCTTGACGTTGCCGATGAATTGCCTGACATCTTTCTTGACAGGTTAAGGCAAAGGGTCAAAGCCGTAAAATCAGACTCATTAATTCTCGGTGAAGTTTGGGAAGATGCCTCCAACAAAATAAGCTACGGAAATCGTCGCAGATATTTGCTTGGAGAGCAACTTGACAGCGTTATGAATTATCCGTTTTTAGACGCAACAATAGACTTTGTTGTATCCTATCGTACAGATGATTTCTTTAATCGTATATTATGCGTACTTGAGAACTATCCGCCTCAAGTTGTAAGCATACTTATGAACCCTTTAGGAACTCACGATACGCAGAGAGTTTTAACTATTCTCGGTGGTCTTTCCTGCAAGTACAAAGACAGGCAATGGCAATCGGAACATTCTCTTTCTGACGAGCAAAGAGCTATTGCAATAAAGCTTCTTTATATCGCCTCTGCAATCCAGTTTACACTGCCCGGTGTACCCTCAATCTATTATGGAGATGAAGCCGGTGTTGAGGGATGCAAAGACCCCTTTAATCGAACTTGTTACCCTTGGGGCAAAGAGAATGAAGAGCTTATAAAATGGTATACATTCCTCGGAAGTTTAAGAAAAAAATGTCCCTGTTTATATGATGGTGAATTTGTACCTATCTCTGCGGCACTCGGATGCATTGCCTATGCCAGAAAAAAGGATGACGATTTGCTTGTTATCATTGCAAATCGCAACGAACACGAAATCAATTACTATTTGAGCGATGATAAGTATGACAATCTGAAATCTGTTTATGGATGCACTGTTGAGGGACGAAATGTAAAAATCCCTTCTATGACTTGTGCAATTCTCGGCAAAGGTAACTGGATTTAGACAAACCACAACAAAATAATTTAGCATTGTATTTTCTATTGCAAAATACATCAGCACAGAGCGACATTATTCACTCTGTGCTTTTTTTATAATTATTGCGGGCGGACAAGCCCAAAAATAATTGCAAAAGTGGTGTGTAAGTTGAAAAGTAGTATATCTGCAACAAAAGTACTTGTCCACGACAGCAAATCACATATTTCAACTAAAGAAGTGTTACGGCATATAGGTGTGGCAATTGTTACTTTCTTTCTTTCATTTCAGACAGTTATGGGAACTATTTCTCCCTTTGGAATTGCCTTTGTTAGTGCTTCTAAGCAAAAATATGTCCCCGCAGCACTCTTAGGCTCTATTCTTGGTTATTCGTTTTGTCTCAACGAAAACATAATGCCACTAAGATACATAGCAACGCTTATTGCTGTTGCAGTTGTCGGAAAATGCCTTGAGTCTCTTGACTTTATTCACAACGGTCAAATAGCATACCCCCTTGTTGCTTTTGGCTGTTGTATTGCCACAGGGGTAACAGTTCTGATTGCTCAAAGCTTTGACTCCTATGTTTTTACCCTTTATATTGCAGAGGCAATACTTGCAGGCGGAAGTGCATATTTCTTTAGAATGTGTTTCAACATAAAGAACATAAAAAAAGGTATTTATGCCATAAGTTCTCACGAGCTTGCAGGCATCGTGGTCTGTTCCAGCATTGTTTTAATGTCGCTTTCCACCTTTGAGTTTGGTGGATTTTCACCTGCAAGAGTTATTTGTGTACTTATAATTCTAATCTCTTCATATTACTCAAGAGAAGCAGGAGGAAGCATAACAGGCATAACGCTCGGTCTTGTAATTGGGCTTGCAGGAAACTCTTCAGGACTTGTAATAGGATATTCTTTTGGCGGATTACTTGCAGGGGTTTTTGCACCCTTGGGTGCAATAGGTGTTTGCTGTGCATTTCTTATTGCTCACGGAGTTTCAATAATCTTGCAAGGCCTAAGCACCACTGTTGCATTACAATTTGCAGAAGCTATTGTTGCCTGCGTTATATTCTTATTCCTTCCATCTAAAATCACAGAGCAAATACGTCTTTTGTTCAGCTGTGCAAGTATAATGCCCAGCGTTGACGGTATAAAGCGTTCAGTTGTTACCAGGCTAAGCGTTGCATCTGAAGCGGTTACAGGACTTTCTTCAAAGCTTAGTCAGGTCTCCTCTATACTTTCCAAAAAAAGCACGTTAAACACAAGTGAAGAGCTGTTTGAACGAGTTCAATATAACGTCTGCAACAGTTGTGGAAATAAAAGCTTTTGTTGGGAGCATTGCTTTAATGATACTATGAATGTTTTTAACGACGCTTATACTGTTCTTAAAAGCGGAGAAAATATAACTTCAGCAAATCTTCCAAAGCATTTTACTTCAAGGTGTATAAAGCTCACTGCACTCGTCGAGAGTTTTAACAGGGATTTTGGAATTTTTAACGCAAACGTTGCTGCAAATGCAAAGCTTTCTCAGATGAGACTTATTGTTTCACAGCAGTTTGAAAGCATTTCAACAATGCTTAAAGATTTGTCTTATGAATTTGATGAAGAGCACACATTTGACTCTGAAACAGCAACAAGGGTCGCATCTATATTAGATGATTTTGGTATTAATGTACTTGGAATATCCTGCTTATTAGATAGATTTTCAAGAATGAGAATTGAGGTAAGATGCGAGCCATTGACTGAAAAAATTGACCGTTTTGACCTTACGGCTGCTTTGGGTGAAATGTGTGGCAGAGAATTTGACCTGCCAACAGTTACAGTACTTGAAAATGAAACTCTTATAAGCTTTTGTCAACGTGCTCAATACAGTGTTTCTTCAGGTGTATTTCAGCATCAATGCCAGGACGAGCATTATTGTGGAGATTATTACGAGTGCTTTTTTGACGGTCGTGGAAGATACATAATGATTATAAGCGACGGAATGGGTACAGGCTCAATGGCTGCGGTCGACAGCAGAATGACAATAAGCCTTATATCCCAACTAATCCGCTCCGGGTTTGGTTTTGAATGTGCATTAAAGGTAATTAACTCAGCGTTGATGATAAAGTCCGGAGATGAATCTCTTGCAACACTCGACCTTGTGTGTGTTGATTTATTTTCCGGCACAACCGATTTTTACAAAGCGGGTGCTGCGGCAACGCTTGTAAAGCACGGCAAAAAAATCTCAAAGCTTGAAAAGGTCGCTCTTCCAATAGGTATTCTTCGTGAAGTTGAATTTTCTCATTCAACCGCAGCGCTTAACGACGGTGATGTTATTGTTATGTCAAGCGATGGAGTCTGGATAGAGGACGGAACATTTATGGCAAAAGAGCTGAAAACCTTTGACGGAGTAAGTCCCACAGACTTTTCACAAAAAATTGCAGACGAAGCACTTTCAAAGTACAAGAACTCTACAAATGACGATATTACCGTGCTCACAGCTGTCATTCATAAAAACAATTAACATTTTGTTACTTTTTATTCATTGATTTTTAACTTTTTATACAACAATTATTCTCATATTATTCTTAACCTTGACACATCTTTTGGTTAGAATATAAACATCGCAGGACGAAAGAGGGTTTTTATAAATGTTTAATTCATCTTGTGTTATGGTGTGTATCTCCGGTAAAAAAGATTGCAAAGACTTAATTGAGGCCGGTAATGCACTTGCAAAAAGGGATGGTTTAAAGCTTTCTCTTCTTGTTATTCTTCCTCAGAACGCATGTTTTTCTCCGAACCAAGAGACCTTAAATATGCTTTATGAGCAGGCAAAAGAATACAATGCAGAGCTTAACGTATTTTTTGATGATAATCCGGCAAAGTGTGCGGCAGATTTTGCTAACCAATCACACGCATTCAGTATTGTTACCGGATTCCCAAGTTTAAATAGTACACACTTCGTTTCACAAATCCACGCATTGCTTCCGCATACTCCTATAAATATGGTTCGTGAAAATAAAGTTTTTCACATCTCTGACGCAATGCAGATTGAAACACAGCGCAGCCTTTATAAATTGCTGCAAAATAATTAGATATCTTCATTTCTCATTTTCATTATTTTTCTCCTCACAAAAAAGACAGGAACTATGAAATTCATAGTTCCTGTTCTTTTTTATTTTATTTTGTTGTGTTTCGTTTTATTAAAATCTGTCAGCAATCCTTGCAGCTTGTCTAATCAGTTTTTTATTATATTTTTTCAATTATCTTTATCAAAACTTCGGTAAGTGAATCTTCACACTTTTGATTCATCTCCCTGTAAGCTGTAACAGATTCATCTTCAGCATCGTCTGATATTTTTCTGACTGATAAAAATGGAATCTGATACTTTTTACAAACAGCTGCAATAGCTGCCGTTTCCATATCAAAAGCATTAATCTTAAACGTATTTTTGTACTCTTCCTTTTTATCCTTATCCGAAAGGAAGAAGTCCCCTGTTCCAAGCTTTGCTTTCTTTACTCCATCTATTGAAACTGCAGCGTTCAACAAGATTTCATCAGCTATGTACAAATAATCACCCGACGGTTTATGTCCTACTTCATATCCAAATGCTCTGAGGTCAAAATCGCATTCAACATAGCTCTCTCCTGCCACAATATCCTCTCTTAAAAGTCCACTTACAGCTCCTGAAAGTCCTGCATTTAGAATGATTTCCGCATTGCATTCTTCTTTTAAAAAGCACGTTGCCATTGCAGCGTTAACCTTTCCTATTCCGCATTCGATGGCATAAACCTTATGCTCTCCTATGTCCATTGTTATTTTGTTACAACCACAAAGCTTACTTTCAACTCCGCCGTTTTCACTTGCATATTCGCAAAAAGGCTTATATTCCATATCGTCAGCAAAAATTATTCCAATATTCTTTTTCACGTTTATCCCTCACTTTTTATTGACTTTGATTATACTAAAAGCGAAATAACCTGTCAAACTCAAAAAAGCGTATATGGATTTAATTTTTGCGTTGTGTCCTTTAAACAATGACAAGCATAATATAAAAACGGGGCGACAATAAGCAGTTGTATAACGTAAGTAACGGTTATGCCGTTCACAGGGGAGCTTGCGTTGTTTTGCGCTGCATTATATAGTGTCGAAATGCATCTTTTGATGTGTTTCGACACACCCCTTGCATTTTCTGTATAAAATTTAAGTCTTTCCACCTTTTTTCTCTTTATTTTAGCATTAAAATATGATATACTACTACCTGTGTAAATGTTTGCAGGCATTACCTGCCGAAGCCTTGATTAATCTTGGTGGAGTTTAATTTTTAACCATAATAAGGTGGGGATTTTAATGGATAAGACAAAGGTAAAACTTAGTATTTGTGGTAACGACTATTTTATCTTTACAGATGATGATCCAAAATATGTAACAGAACTCGGCAACGAACTTGATGACAGAATTTCTAAGCTGTTAAATGAAAATTCAAGAATTTCTATAACTCAGGCAGCAATACTCGCAGCCCTTGAGTATGCTGATTCTGCAAAAAAAGCTGTTGACAGTGCGGACAACCTTCGTAACCAGATAAAAGAATATCTTGAGGATTCTGCTCGATACAAAATGGAGGCAGAGGTTGCAAGGCGTGATATTGAGCGTCTTAACCGTGAGCTTCAATCATTGCGTACAAAGCAATCCGGTAATTTAGCGAGTTTTTAATATGAATAATTTTGAAATTTTGGCACCCGTCGGTGGTGAAGAATCCTTAGTTGCAGCTGTACGTAGCGGTACTGACGCAGTCTATCTCGGCTCTCAGGTTCTTAACGCAAGACGAAACGCCCAAAACTTTTCCTTTGACGAACTTAGCAAGGCGGTTTCTTATTGCCACGCAAGAGGAGTTAAGGTTTATATCACTCTAAATACCATCGTTTCAGACGATGAACTTAATACTGCATTGGATTTAATTGAATGCGGCTGTGCCATTGGTGCAGACGCATTTATTATACAAGACCTGGGCATTTTAAAGCTTGTAAAGGACACTGCTCCTCAAATGCCCTTGTTTTCTTCTACCCAAATGTCTGTTCAGACAAGTTATGGTGTAGAGTTGCTCGAACAGCTCGGTTTTAAAAGGGCTATTCTTCCTCGAGAAATGACTTTTACAGAGATTGAAAATATTTGCAAAAAATCCAACATTGATATTGAAACCTTTGTCCACGGAGCACTTTGTATGTGTGTTTCAGGGCAATGTTATCTCAGTGCTATGCTTGGCGGAAGAAGTGGCAACCGTGGGCTTTGTGCTCAACCCTGTCGTCTGCCGTTTGCAATGGAAGGTGGAACCGGACACGACTTAAGCTTAAAGGACTTATCTATCATTGAGGACATTCCAAGGCTTGCAAAAGCAGGTGTTACTTCGTTTAAAATCGAGGGCAGAATGAAACGTCCCGAATATGTTGCCGCCGCAGTTACAGCTTGCAGGCAATCAATCAAGGGAGAGATTGACGAAAATCTCAAAAATGATTTAAGAGCAGTTTTTTCACGTTCCGGATTTACACGAGGATATCTTGAAGGTAAGTTTGGAAAGGATATGTTTGGAACAAGGAAGAAAGAAGATGTTGTTGCAGCACCTGCTGCACTGTCCTCTCTTGCTTCATTATATAGAAGAGATATGCAAAAGCTTGATATTGACTTTGCCTTTAGCGCTATTCTTGGTGAGCCAATCAGTCTTTCTGCTGCGTGTTGCGGAATTCAAGTTTTTGAAGAGTCTGATTTTATTGCACAAAAGGCTCAAAATCGTGCAACAGAAAGTGAAAGTATAAAAACGCAACTTGAAAAATGCGGAGGAACACCATTTCTTCCAAACGATATTTTTATTGATATTGATGATGATTTGTATATACCATTATCAGCTGTAAATTCGCTTAGGAGAAGTGTTCTGGAAAAGCTTGAAAACGCTCTTTCAAAACCCGTACCAAAAGAATTCAATCGTAAACGTATAATATACAAAGAACATCAATCTACAAAGCTTAGTACTGTTCTTCGTTTTTCATCAATAAATCAAATTCCGGACGATTTAGGCAATGCTGAATGTATTATTGTTCCTGTTTTGTCCTCGGAAAATGAGCTTAAACAGCTTTGCAAAGAATGCAGTGTACCTGTTGGAGTTGAACTGCCACGAGGTATCTTTTCAACGCAAGACAAGGTTAAAGCTGCTCTTGAAAAGGCAATGCAAGCCGGTGCGACATTTGCTTACTGTTCAACACTTGACTCCATTGCAATTGCAAAAAGCGTAGGCATTAAAATAATGGGTGGATTTTCACTTAACGTATATAATTCAAGCTCATTGAGCGTTATTGAAAGCCTTGGTGTTGAAAGCTGCGTGCTTTCTCCGGAGCTTACATTACAGCAGGCTTCAGAAATTGGAGGTAACACAAAGCGAGGTCTTATTTCCTACGGCAGACTTCCGCTTATGTTAACAAGAAATTGCCCTGCCAAAAATGCAAGAGATTGCACAAAATGCGATAAGAACGCTTACCTTACGGACAGGCTTGGGGTTCAATTCCCTATCGTTTGCTCAAACGGATTTAGCGAGCTTTTAAACTCAAGACCTATTTATATGGCAGAAAGATTATCTGAGCTTAAAAATATTGATTTTATGATATTGTATTTCACAAAGGAAAGCCCTGAAGAGTGCCTGCAAATAATAACTTCTTATTCAAACAAGGAAAAATATTTAGGCGAGCTTACAAGAGGTTTATATTACAGAGGAGTTGAATAGACTATGACACTTAAAATTATGAAAACAAATGAGAATGCAATAGTGCCTAAAAGAGCAACGTCCGGCAGTGCCGGAATGGATTTATATGCCTGCATTGAAGAGTCTATTATAATTCCTGCTCGTGGACACGCAACAGTGCCAACAGGAATTGCCATATCTATTGAGCCACAATATGCAGCAATGATTTATGCTCGAAGCGGTCTTGCAATAAAGCACGGAATTGGTCTTTTAAACAGCGTTGGTGTTGTTGACAGCGATTATCGTGGAGAAATAAAGGTTGGTCTTGTAAATCAGTTTGACGAGGACTATGAAATTAAGCCAAACGAGAGAATTGCTCAACTTGTTATTCAGCCCGTTGAAGCACCTGATATAATCGAATGTGATACGCTTGATGATACCAAACGTGGAGATGGCGGGTTTGGTTCTACCGGCAAACTATAAGAGAAATGAAAACAAAAAATCAAAGGCCGAAGCTTTATGCTCCGACCTTTTTTATTTTTCTCATTATTAAAGATTCAATATATTGATAAACATATTCAAACAGCAATCCGCCAAAAAGGCTAACAAACAGATTAAGTAAAAATGCAAGTGCAAGATTTTCTATGTTTTTATCGGGGGCAAAGCTAAACCACATCATTTGCACCAAAAATATAAAATATGTACTGCTTCCTATTTTATTTACAGCACGGTCAATAAACCGGGGCAATCTTTTAAAGCAATTCAGCCCCAAAAGAACCAATGTAAATGCCCATAAATTTGTTGGCATAGATGTACTTATCCAGCTGTTAAAAACTTGCAGTTCATAATCGGTATAGGAAATCAGATAAATATATAATGCACTCGGTATTGATAAAATATAAAACCTTTTCAACTTGAGCTTTTCTTTATATCTAAATAAAACCATACCCAAAAGAATACATACTATATATCTTATTCCTACCACTCTGTAAATGTCTTCATCCATCTCTGAAACGTTTTTTATTATCTCATATATAATTTCAACTAAAACTATTAATACACTTGATATGGCAGGGCTTTTGTTGAAAAGAACATACATAAACGGGAATATCAAATAAATTTGTATGAGTACTATTGGATAATACGAACCAGGTCCCATATTGTCATATCTGATAAGCTCAATTAAAAAAGGAATTGTGATATTTTCGTTATAATACGTTGCATATATTATTATCTCTGCAAGATATATAATCAGCAGTGGTAGCAATATATAGTTTATCCGCTTTAGCACTCCGCCACGTTTAAAATATTCTGATATTGATTTTATCTGTCTTTTTTGGCACGAAAGAGAATTCATATATCCTGTAATAATCATAAAAACAGGAACTGCCATATCAATAAAATACGGAAAAATAAAAAGTTCTCTATGCTCTGTTGTAAAATCACTATGCGTTATTATAACGGAAATAATGCCTATAAATTTTAAATAATCAAATTCCCAAATCCGCCTACTGGCACTGTCGGTCATTTCCACTTACCCTTTCAATAATAAAATTGAAAACATCAGTTATTAATCCTACTTAAAAAGCTTTTAAGCCTTTCCGACTGAGGATTATTTATTACATCTTCAGATTTTCCCTGCTCTACTATTACTCCACCGTCCATAAAGATTATATAATCCGCTACTTCTTTTGCAAAGTTCATTTCGTGGGTTACAATAACCATTGTCATTTTTTCCTCTGCAAGCTCACGGATAACCTTTAATATATCTCCTGTAAGTTCCGGGTCAAGTGCCGAAGTCGGCTCATCAAAAAAGAGTATTTCGGGATTAAGTGCCAAAGCTCTTGCGATTGCAACTCGCTGTTGCTGACCTCCGGAAAGCTGACACGGATAAGCATTCGGCTTGTCTTCAAGCCCCATCTTCTTTAAAAGCTCCATTGCCTTTTCTTCTGCTTGCTGTTTTTCCTGCTTTGCAATATGAATTGGAGCTTCTGTTATATTTCTCATAACTGAAAAATGTGGAAAAAGATTGAAATTTTGAAAAACCAAGCCAAAATATGAACGGATTTTTTTCAAAGTTTCCTTGTCTGAATACTCTGCTTTTCCGTTTTCATTTGTTTTCATCAAATAGTTATCCATATATTTTATTTCGCCTGCATCTGCCTTTTCAAGCATAGTTGCACAACGAAGCAGTGTGGACTTTCCCGAACCTGACGGGCCGATAATAGCAATTACCTGACCTTCTTCCACTGTCAACGAAATATCTTTTAGCACTTCATTTTCGTCAAATTGTTTCTTTAAATTATTAATTTCAAGTACTTTCAAAACCCACACCTCACTTATTCTTATAATAGTTATACTTTCCTTCTATTTTTTCCATTATATAAGCAACAATGAAGTTGAATATATAATAAAAAATTCCTGCGGCAAGGTACGGAACCATTGAGGTTTGAGCCGCTGCTATCTGCTTTGCAAGAGTAAACATCTCTGTAACGGCAATGGCATAAGCAAGTGATGTATCTTTTACAAGAGTTATTACCTCATTTGTAATTGACGGCAATATTCTCTTTGTTACCTGCGGAAGTATTATTTTAAAGAAGGTTTGAGATTTATTAAATCCAAGGACTTCAGCAGCTTCATATTGACCTGATTCCATAGATTCAATTCCGCCTCTGTATATTTCAGCAAAGTATGCAGCGTAATTAATCACAAAAGCTATTACGGCTGCCGGAAATCTATATGTTGTCGAAAGGTTCATACCAAAAATAAAGTATGGCCCGAAATATACAACAAGGAGTTGGAGCATAAGTGGTGTTCCACGCATTATTGAAATATAAATTTTTGTAATGCTTCTTACAACAACATTTTTAGACATTCTGCAAAAAGCCACTCCAAGTCCCAATGGCAATGACAAGACAAGTGTTAAGAGAAACAACTCAATAGTTGTTACCATTCCCATTGCAAGCTCTTGCATTATTGATAAAAAGCTCATTTTCCACCTCTGATAATTTTGTGTCTTAAAATGCAAATTTGGGCGGACAATAATTATCCGCCCAGAATAAACATTAATAATATTTATCTTATTCTGCTATGATTACGCTGTCTTGAAGTTTCCATTTTTCTGCGATTTTAAGGAATGTTCCATCCTTCATCATATCGTTCAAAGTAGTTTGAACCTGATCACGAAGTTCTGTATTTCCCTTTTTAAAGCCAATTCCATATTTTTCAGTTGCAAGCTGTTCGTCAAGAATTACAAACTTATCTCCACGGCTCTCAATTTGATACTCAGCAACTCCAACATCCATTGCTATTGCATCAACTGAACCTGCCTCAAGATTTAAGAATGCGGTGTTGTACTCAGGAACAACATCAATCTTTTTAAAGCCTGATGAAAGTGCAACCATTTTTTTGTCTTCTTTGTCTGCCAAAACGCTCTGAGCAGAAGAATCGGTTTGAACAACAACGGTCTTTCCTGCAAGGTCTGCAAGGGTCTTGATGCCGCTGTCCTTCTTAACAACGATTACCTGGCTATTGTCAACATAAGGGTCTGACCAGGTGTAATCATCTTCACGTACGTTAATTGTAAATCCGTTCCAAATGCAATCAATTGTTCCAGAGCTAAGCTCCATATCTTTTGAGTCCCAATCAATTGGCTGAAGCTTGATTTCCCAACCATTTCTCTTTGCAACTTCCTTGGCAAGGTCAATGTCAAATCCAACATAATTGCCACTGTCATCCTTATATCCATAAGGTGGGAAACTTGCGTCAAATCCTACTGTAAATGTTTTATCCTCTTTTTTACAGCCAACGAAAAGCATTGTAAAAGACATAACAAGTGCTAAAACTAAAGCTGAAATTTTAAAAGTCTTCTTCATAAAATTATCTCCTTAACTTATTTCTTCACTATATTAACATATTAGCAAGCTAAAGTAAAGTGATATTTATTATAAAGTTAACAGCAGAATACAAATATATTTTGTATTTACTGCTGTCATTCTTTTAATATTTAATTTTAAAAATCTTTAAAGTAAAAATACCTTTGCAAGGGCAAAGTAAATCAACAGAGTCAGAGCGTCAACAATCGTTGTTATCATAGGTCCCGCCATAAGTGCAGGGTCAAGTTTTAATATTTTTGCAAGAATAGGCAATGTGCAACCGATTGATTTTGCAATTACGACTGCAAAGAAAAGTGCCATACAGGTTACAAGATAAACCGATATTGTTCCGCCACTTCCACCGATAATCCACATTCTTCCAAAGTTTACGACTGCAAGTATAAGTCCACAGATAAGTCCAACTCTTATTTCTTTAAACAGAACTTTTGGATAGTCTTTTATTTTAATTTCGCCAAGTGCAAGACCACGGATTATAAGCGTAGATGTTTGGTTTCCGGAGTTTCCGCCGGTGTCCATAAGCATCGGAATGGATGCTGTAAGACCAACCACAACCGCAAGCATACTTTCAAAGTTTTCTATTATTTTTCCGGTAAAGGTTGCAGAAATCATAAGAATAAGCAACCAGACAATTCTGTTTTTTACGAGTTTAAATACAGGTGTTTTTAAATACTCATCATCAGACGGGTGCATTAACGCCATCTTTTCAAAGTCCTCTGTATTTTCCTCTTCGATTATGTCAACGATATCGTCAATGGTGATAATTCCGACCAGTCTGTTTTCGTTATCAACAACAGGAATACTCAGCAAGTCGTATTTTTTTGCAATGTCTGCAACATCTTCCTGGTCGTCAAGAGTACTTACGCAAATCACCTGGTCATCTGCATCCATTATATCGTGAATAAGTGCTGCGTCATTATTGAAAATCAAATCACTAAGTGAAACAGTGCCAATAAGGTGTCGACCATTATCAATACAGTATGCACTATATATCGTCTCTTTGTTAATACCCGTTGAACGTATTCTTGAAATAGCTTGAGCAACAGTTAATCTGTCGTGCAACTCAACCATTTCATTGGTCATAATGCTACCCGCTGAATTTTCGGGGTAACTAAGGAACGTGTTTATCGCTTGCCTTTTTTTAGAATCGGCACTTGCAAGAACTCTCGTTACAACATTTGCCGGAACTTCTTCAAGAAAGTCGACAGCATCATCCAAAAACAAATCTCCAACAAGAGAACCCAATTCATTATCTGTAATTGAACCTACAATGTCTGTTTGGCTCTCTGTTTCAAGATATGAAAAGACATCTGCTGAAATATCTTTTGGTAAAATTCTGAATACCCGTACAAGCTGTGGAGTGTCAAGCAGCTCCAAGAACTCTGCAATATCAACAACGTTCATTTCCGAAATTTGCTTCTTTAAATTAGAAAAATCTCCTTTTTCAAGGAGATCAAAAAGAATTTCATAATTATTCTTTTCCATACATAGATCCCCCTCAAACGTACCGAAACAAGGGAGACACTACTAAGCCGTTTGCTTTTAGCTAACGACAAATGGTGTTGCCTGAAAATCCGGCACATTTCTATATTTTAAATACAACCCGCACCTACAACTGTCTGCGCCGTCCACAGGCTCACCTCCACTACTGGATTTTTATTACCTATTAAGTTTAATCCAATAAAAAATTAATGTCAAGAAAAAAGCATCTATTTTATGCTTTTCTTAATATAAAATGCAAAAATTCAATCTATTATAGTGTCTTGACACAAACAAGCTAAGTTGTATAATTATTTTGACTATATTATTTGTATGAATTGGAGTTTTATCAAATGAAAAAGAAAGTTTTTGCCGCATTGCTTTGCGTGATACTGATTTTTAGCTTTGGTTGTAATAAAAGCGATAAAAAAGATAATGACTCAGGCACTAAAAAAATAGTTACCTCTTTTTATCCTATGTATATTTTTACAACAAATCTTACCAAGGGCATTGAAAATGTTACCGTTACAAACATCACTCAACAAACAGGTGGTTGTCTTCACGATTATCAGCTTCTTCCAAAAGACCTTGTAACCTTAAACGATGCTGTTTTATTTGTTACAAACGGTGCAGGAATGGAAAGCTTTATGGACAAGGTCTCCGACCAATTACCCGACCTTAAAGTTGTTTCTGCAAGCGACGGAATCGAGCTTTTAAAGGACGAACATCATCACGACGATTCAGAGGATGAAGATGCTCACGAGGGACACGACCACGGAGAATACAATTCTCACGTTTGGCTTTCAATTCCAAATGCAATCATTCAAGTTGAAAATATTGCAAGCTCATTAAAAGAGATTCTTCCTGACGATGCAGATAAAATAGAAAGCAACAAGCAGGAATATATCAAACAACTTAAAGCACTTGATGCTGAAATTGCACAAGAACTCAAACCTTACTCAGGTGCTTCTATAATTACTTTCCACGAAGCCTTTGACTATTTTGCAAACCAATATGGCCTTTCTGTTGTCGACACAATAGAGACAGAAGATGGTGCAGAGCCTTCTGCGAAGGAGCTTTCAGAGCTTGCAGAGGAAATAAAGGAAAAGAATGTTAAGGCTTTGTTTGTTGAACCTGAATACAAAGGCACTTCTGCAAATGTTCTTGCGACTGAAACCGAACTTAAAGTTTACACATTAAACCCTATAACCAGTGGAAAAGATGAGCTTACAGCTTACGAGGATATAATGAGAGATAATCTTAAAGTGCTTAAGGAGGCGTTCTCTGCATGAGTGCAAGCAACGGTTGCGGGCTTTGCAAGGTCGCCGTTAACAATTTAAGCGTTATTCGTGATAATGAACGACTTCTTGACAATCTATCGTTTGAATTACACTGCGGAGAACTTACTGCTATTATCGGTGTTAACGGAGCAGGAAAAACCACTCTTGTTCGTTCTATTCTGGGCGAAATAGAACACGAGGGAACAGTTGGCTTTGAAAGCCACGACGGTAAAAAGCTTTCAAACATTACAATCGGATATGTTCCACAGCACCTTAAGTTCGATACAAGTTCCCCTATCAGCGTATCAGACTTTCTTATGGCTGCAAGGACCACGAAATCCGTTGCCTTCTTTGGCTCAAAAAAAGATAAATACAGCATAAAAGAAAGCCTTGAAGCGGCGGGAGCAAGCGAGCTTTTAAATCGAACTCTTGGTGATTTATCCGGAGGAGAATTGCAAAGAGTTATGCTTGCACAGGCACTTTTTCCAACACCGGAGCTTTTAATTTTGGATGAACCTCTTTCCGGAGTTGACTGCGTTGGAAGTGAGCAATTTTATGACAGCATCACAAAACTCAGAAAAAATTATCACATTTCTGTTGCTATGGTTTCACACGACCTTGAGCTTGTAAAGCAATATGCCGACAATGTTTTGCTTATAAACAAAAAGCTTTTGTGTTCCGGAAATGTTTTTGATGTGTTTAATTCTGATGAATATAAAAAGACCTTTCAAGTTGGAGGTGGCATAAAATGAGTGTTATTTACTCCATACTTGAAACAATTTTACCTTTTGATTTTATCCAGTACAATTTTATGAAAAATGCTATACTTGCCGTAATACTTATAACTCCTCTTTTCGGAATGCTTGGAACTATGGCGGTTAACAACAAAATGGCTTTTTTCTCTGATGCTCTCGGGCATTCAGCATTTACAGGAATTGCTCTTGGTGTTCTTCTCGGAATTGACAACGAACTTATAAGTATGATTGCCTTTGGAGTATTTATGGCGTTGATAATCACCAAAGTCAAATCGTCAAAGGTTGCTTCATCAGATACAGTTATAAGTGTATTTTCCTCAACTGCAATTGCACTTGGACTTGTTGTTTTAAGCTTCGGTGGCAAATTTTCAAGCTATTCACAGTATTTAATCGGAGATATTTTAAGCATAACTCCAGGCGAACTTTTACTTTTATTTATTTGCCTTATTGTCGTTACAATTATATGGGGACTTATCTTCAACAAGCTTATGCTTGTCAGCATAAACGAGGATTTGGCAGCAAGCAGAGGAATTAAGACGCTATGGATTGAAAATATATTTGTAGTTCTTGTTGCTGTTGTCGTAATGCTTTCAATAAAATGGGTCGGTATACTTTTAATAAACTCTTTGCTTATACTCCCTGCCGCATCGGCAAGAAACATTTCAAAGAATTCAAGGCAATATACCACTTTTTCAATTCTTATTGCACTGATTTGCGGTATTTCAGGGCTTATAATATCATTTTATATAAATACCTCCGCAGGTGCTACAATTGTTTTACTTTGCTCTATTGTATTTTTTATCACGTATATTTTCAGAAGAAAGAAATAATTATATAAGTAGAAACAAAAAGGAAGTTGTCTCTTTAAAAGACAACTTCCTTTTTTATTGTAAATTAGATTTGGTTTAAAGTACTTATATTTTATCGCAAATTTAGATTTAGTTTCAGCTCTGACTTTCTTTATAAGTTAGCCAATCACTTTAACCCTTGATAAAATCCAACCTTTTTCATAACCTTTGAAAGTGTTCTGTTTGCAACTGAACCTGCCTGCTCTGCACCAAGCTTTGCACAGTCTGCAAGATATGCCTTATCACTCATAAGCTTTTCAAACTCATTTTGGATTGGCTCAAGCTCATTTATTACAGCTTCGGCAACAGCGACCTTAAAATCTCCGTAACCTTTTCCGGCAAACTCTTTTTCTATCGAGTTGTAATCAAGTCCTGTGCAGCAAGAGTAAATTCCCATAAGATTATTTACTCCGTCCTTACCATCAGCATATCTTACACACGCCTCTGAATCGGTTACAGCACTCTTAAACTTTTTCATTATTACGTCCGGCTTATCAAGAACAGATATAAAAGATTTTACGTTTGTATCTGACTTACTCATCTTTTTAGATGGGTCTTGAAGAGACATTATCTTTGCCCCCTGCTTTCCGATATACGGCTCCGGAATTGTAAATACATTTCCATATATTCCGTTAAAGCGAGTTGCAATATCCCTTGTAATTTCAAGGTGTTGCTTTTGGTCAACTCCAACAGGTACAAAATCCGCCTGATAAAGCAATATATCTGCCGCCATAAGAGCCGGATATGCAAAAAGACCAACATTTACATTATCCGCATGGGTTACAGATTTATCTTTAAACTGTGTCATTCTTGACATCTCGCCAAACTGTGTGTAGCAATTCAGAACCCACGCAAGCTGAGCGTGTGCAGGCACTTGGCTTTGAACAAAAATTATATTTTTCTTTGGGTCAAGACCAACAGCAAGCAACAGTGCATACATTTCAAGGGTCTGAGCTCTAAGCTTTGTAGGCTCTTGTCTTACTGTTATTGCGTGTAAATCTGCAACAGCAAATGCCGAATCAAACTCATCACACATCGTAGACCAATTTTTTAATGCTCCGAGGTAATTGCCTAAAGTAGGCACACCACTTGGCTGAATAGCACTGAGAAGTTTCTTTTTCTTTTCTGTTGTTTCCATATTCATCTCTCAAATCTTATTTATATTCTTTTGCAACTTCTGCAAGTATTTTTATACCCTTTACTATATCTTCATCTGAAGGGGTTGAAAAATTAAGCCTTATATACTGTGTTTCGACCTCTTCACTTGTCATAAATGCCGAGCCGGGAACAACAGCTACCTTATTCATAACAGCCTTTTTGCAAAACTCTTGCATATTGACATTGTCAGGCAACTTTGCCCAGATAAACAATCCACCCTGTGGTTTATTGTAGGTTAAGAAATCCGAAAGATACTTGTCCAGATTATCACACATAAGGTTTAATTTCTTTCTGTATATATCCTGCATCTTCTTTATGTGTGCATCTATATCGTAATTTTGCATCCACTCATAAACAACCATCTGACAGAACATTGTTGTATGAACGTCGCTCGTTTGCTTTCCAACAACCATTTTGGCAATAAGTTCCTGAGAAGCAATGACGTATCCTATACGAATTCCCGGTGAAAATAATTTTGAAAATGAGCCTGCATAAATAACTCTTCCGTCCTCATCAAGGCTCTTGATTGACGGAACAGATTCGCCTTCAACTCTTAAATCTCCGTATGGATTATCTTCAACTATAATTTTATTATATTTTTTTGCAAGTTCATATAATTTTTTTCGCTTTTCAAAAGACATTGTAACGCCTGAAGGATTTTGAAAATTAGGTATTGTATAAATGAATTTTGCATTTTCATTTTCTTTTAGCTTTTCTTCAAGCATTTCCATATTCATACCGTCGGAATCAATTTTTACACCACATAAGTTTGCACCGTATGATTTAAAACAATTGAGAGAACCTATAAAGGATGGCTCTTCACAAATAATTGTATCTCCCTCATTGCAAAGAACTTTGGTTGCAAGGTCCATAACCTGCTGTGCACCGCTGGTTATAACAATGCTGTCATACTCTTTGCCTACATTATGTCTTTGCTTCATATATTCCAAAAGTTTATTTCTTAAAGGAGCATATCCCTCTGTAACTCCATATTGAAGAGCCAAAATCGGAGATTGTTCAAAAATTTTATTTGCAATTATTTTTGCCTCCTCGATTGGAAATGCTTCCGGTGCCGGATTACCTGCAGCAAACGATATAACTTCAGGGTCTGAAGTGAACTTTAAAATTTCCCTGATTGCCGATGGTGCAAGACCCGATATTCTTTTCGAAAAATTATACTCCATACTATCACTGCCTTTTTTAATCAATTGAAGGTATTTTACCATAATTTGTGTGCCTTGACAATGGGGTTTACACTTTGACAATATGTATATATTGGGGTATAATAAATGCACAAAAAAATGTAAAGAGGTGTTTCAATTGTCATTGGTTACCACAACAGAGATGTTTAAAAAGGCCTACGACGGCGGATATGCCATTGGTGCTTTTAACGTCAACAACATGGAAATTATCCAAGGAATTACCCAGGCAGCAAAGAACTGCAATGCTCCCTTAATCCTGCAAGTTTCCGCCGGTGCACGCAAATATGCCTCTCATACCTATCTTATGAAGTTAGTTGAGGCGGCTATTATCGAAACTGACCTCCCTATCGCATTACACTTAGATCACGGTCCTGATTTTGAAACCTGCAAAAGCTGTATTGACGGCGGTTTTTCCTCCGTTATGATTGACGGTTCACACTTATCATTTGATGAAAATATTGCTCTGACCCGTAAAGTCGTTGATTATGCTCACGAACACGGCGTTGTTGTTGAAGGTGAACTTGGCCAGCTTGCAGGCATTGAAGATGATGTAAAGGTTTCTTCAGAAGACGCTTCATACACAAAGCCTGAACAGGTTTATGAATTCGTTACAAAAACAGGTGTTGATTCTCTTGCAATTGCTATTGGAACAAGCCACGGGGCATATAAATTTAAACCCGGTCAAAAGCCACAGCTTCGTTTTGACATTTTAAAAGAAATTGAGCAAAAGCTTCCACAGTTCCCTATTGTTTTACATGGTGCAAGTTCCGTCATTCCGGAATTTGTTGACCAAATAAATACCTATGGTGGCAAAATGCCTGACGCTATCGGCATTCCGGAAGATATGTTAAGAGAAGCCGCAAAAATGGCTGTTTGCAAAATCAATATTGACTCTGACCTGCGTCTTGCTATGACCGCAGCAGTAAGAAAACATCTTGCTGAAAACCCAGGAGATTTTGACCCAAGGCAGTACCTAAAACCTGCACGTAATGCTATTGAAGAAATGGTTGAGAGAAAGATTAAAACTGTTCTTGGTTGCGAAGGAAAGGCATAATTACAATTAAATAATTCTATAACCGGATTGGCTTTTGCCCGTCCGGTTATTTTTATATATTTTTATTGCTCTGATATAAAATCAAGAGTATAATGTTATGTAATTTGAAAGGAAGTATATATATGAAGAGATATTTTGCAATATTATTTTCCGCAATGTTAATTCTTTTTCTTTTTTCTTGTTCAAAAGAAAGTACAGACAAAAGTACAAGTGCTGTAACGACAACCACCACTAAATCTACAACCGCTACGACTGCTACCACTGCTTCACAAAAGCTTGAAATCACCAGCAGTGCAATTATAAACGAACAAATATCCGACGAGTATGGCAAAAGAGGTACACAAGTTGTAAACAATATTCCAACCCGCTCCATACCTTTAAACGTTCTATCTGCACCCGAAGGCACTGTTTGTTATGCCATCACTATTATTGACCCTGATTCAAAAGCGTTATGCGGATATGAATGGGTTCACTGGCTTGCTACAAATATTACAGATAAAAAAATACCTGCAAATGCAAGTATTGACTTAAAAGATACAATTGTCCAGGGCAAAAACAGTTTTGGTACAATCGGATACGGTGGACCTACACCACCTGATAAAACTCACAGCTATGTTATTACCGTATATGCTCTTGACTCCAGCCTTGAGCTTTCAAACGGGTATTCGCTTGATGATTTTAACGCAGCGGCTAAAGGACATATTCTTGATTCCACGGAGATTATAGGTAAATACGCCAAATAATATATCGTACAAAGAAGCAAGTATCAGCTTATACTGATGCTTGCTTCTTTGTTATTAAAAATTATTTTTATCTTTAAAAAGCTTTGATATACAGACACAAACAGCTGTACATATCAATGACAATGCAACAGATAAAACGGTAAGTTTAACTGCATCTTTTTTATTTTTATCCATACAGTCCTCCAACCTTTATTATTTATAATTCTTAACTAATTCTTTGAAGTGATTACCCTTCTCTTCAAAGTTTTTATATTTATTATAGCTTGATGCGGCAGGAGAAAGCAAACAGCTTTTGCCTTTTGCTGTTTTCGCAAAGGCTATTTCAACTGCCTTTTCCATATCCTCTGCATAATACACTGTATTGTTTTCGATTTTTTCAAGCTCTTTTCCGATTTTATATCCTGTTTCAGGCAAGCATACTATATTTGAAACATTACTATTGGCAAGACTTTCAACAAAATCTGTATAATCTATTCCTCTATCCATTCCGCCAATAATCAAAGTGTCTACATCTTTTAAAGCATCAACTGCAAGCATAACGGCTGTTGGTATTGTGGCTATACAGTCGTTATAAAACTTAACTCCCTTAAATGTGCCTACAAGCTCCATTCTATGTGGAATTCCATAAAATTCGGCAACTCCCTTTTCGATTGCCTCATTGCTTGCATTAAACAGGCTTGCGGCAGCTGCTGCAAAGAAAATATCCTGTGCATTATGCTTTCCTTTAAGATGAGAATTCAGCTTTGCAAGCTTTGCCAAAAATTCATTGTCCTCATCGGCATTCATTGAAATTTCAATACGTCTTGAATTTATTTTCATATCTGTAAATTCTGAAATTTTTTGGTCTGCATTAGTTATAAATATGTCGTTTTCATTCTGGAATTTTACAACGTTAAGCTTTGCATTTACATATCCCTCAAAGCCGTTGTAATGGTCAAGATGCTCCGGATATATGTTGGTTATTATTGCAACTTCAGGAGATGTTTTTACAAACTCAAGTTGGTGTGATGACATTTCAACAACTGCAACCATATCGTCGCAATCGTCTATCTTTTCAAAAACAGGCACACCGATATTGCCAATTAAGCAAGTGGAAATTCCAGCCGCCTTAAGCATTTTATAGGTGAGAGTTGAAGTTGTAGTCTTGCCTTTTGTTCCTGTAATTCCGATTTTTTTGCAAGGTGCAAACCTTAGGAACAAATCCATTTGACAGGTTATATCTACATCTTCATTTATCTTAACATCACGAACAGAGATTCCCGGACTTTTCATAACAACATCATAGTCATTTATTGAATTCATATAATTGTTTCCGCAAATACAGGTTACATTATCATCGTCAACATTTATATGGTTTTGGTCTGCTATTGTAAGCTTAAAGTCGGGCAAATACCTCCTTATATAATTGTAGGTAGAACGTCCTTCTCTTCCAAATCCAAGAATAAGGACCTTTTTTCCTTTAAAATACTCAAATGCCTGAGACATAAGTGTACATCCCCCTTACTGCCGGTAAAAATTTTTCCGGCACATTATTTTGTGCGTTATATTCTTTTATAAGATTATTAAAGTTATTATAATCAATACTGTTCTTCCTATTGACATAATAGTCTAATAATTTTGGTGCTTTTTTATTTGCACTTTGAAGTTTACTCCAAGTGCTTGCAAGTGCTGAATTAATTTCTTCCTTTGTGCCTATACATTCAAACGGTTTTACATTGGAAAATCCAACCAATCCATCAAAAATATCTTTTAATGCCTCGTTATCAAGCAGATTTTCTCCAAATACAGAAATCAATTCTTCCTCAGATAAAAAGGGCGATAATATGATGTATACAAAAAGGCATTTTGCACATTTTGCACACCATATATTTTTTTTACTTCCTACATTACAGCTTTTAAAAACACTATGATACTTTGTAAATGCTGAAAACTGCTTTGCAATCTGCAACTCGTTAAAAGCACGGAGCAGGCTAAAATATCTAATATCATCTGTAATATTATTTTTCACATAATTATTAAAATCACATTCAAATTCATACGACTTTGAATACTGATGATTAATATCCGTTCCATCAATATTGCTTTCATTTGCACTGGATTCGTTTGATAAAACGATGTATTCTCCACCGACTAAATACGCACAATAAAGGCTCAAAAATGCCACAATAGCTGAAAACGGAGTGTGTCCGTTAAGGTATCCCTGTACATTTAGTTCTAAAAGCTTTTTGTCTATCGTTCTATATGTCCTTATAATCTTACTATCATCATAACCGGCTGCCATAGCCGATTCTTCTCTTGCAGGCTGGTCATTTACCGTAAAGCAATAATTACAAGCACTAAAATCTTTTAAAAGCTCCATTGTTACATTAGAGTCCTTGCCACCGCCAACGGGAATAATATTTTTTCCGCTCTTTTTAAATCTGTAATTTGAATTTTCATTATGATATTCCGACTCTATTTCAACGAAACTGTTAAAATCAGTTTTTATATTGTTCCTGTAAAAAAATTCAGAAAGTCCATTATAGTAAAGCTTTTTCCACCAGTTACAATCTTCGTTCGAAAGATACCCGCACTTTACTATTATCTTTTTAGGGCATGCACATTTCCAATAGCTTACAAGTTCAACCATACCAAGATTAAATATTATTTTTTTTGCCATATCACTGTCAAAGGGATTTATTATATCAAGGTTTGTCGTTCTTATCCTTGTGGACGGATGGAATTTAACATCTCCCATTGTGAATTCATATTCAACATCAATAAAGCCATCGGCACTTGACAGCTTATAGCCATCATATATAAACGTGCTATACTTTTGCCTTAATTCTTCAAAACGGATTTGCATACTTGCCCTCCACTCTTCTAATAACTATTATTATAGAGC
>CAYMZO010000002.1:0-25624 GCA_964394885.1 uncultured Eubacteriales bacterium
ATTCATCTAAATAATTTCGTTGATTAGCAAATTCAACACTTAGGTGTGTCCAATAATTCATAATGTATCTCCTCCAATTTTAGTATAGTATATCACAAAAATAATATAATATAAACTAAACCGGCAAAATAAAAATTAAATTCCTTTATATTTTTATAATGCTGTGGTACAATAACAGTGATTTTTGGAGTGATATTTTAAGGGGCAAGATTTTATAATGGATAAGATGAATAAAAAAAGGAAAAAAATAAGGATTGAAAACAAGCCTAAATTTATTATTTTTATCGTATGCGTAATTTTGTTGTTAACGGTTGTAATTTTGGCAATAGTCTCTAATGTAAATGCAAATAAAAAACAAGACTCAACAAAGAAATCCACAACAAAAGCATCTGAAGTGCAGACAACAAAAACTACAACAACAACGCAACCGGTTCAAACAACAAAGCAATCAACCACGGCAAGCACAGACACATTTGTTGAAGCCGAAACAATAACCATAGACCAAAACAAATGGCAGCTTACGTTGCTTAATAGGAGCTATAAACTTCCCGACAGCTATGTCCCGAAAACAGAAGGGCTGACTCTTTCTCTGAATGACCCACGTCAAACCGAAAAAGCAAAGACTCAGGTGCTTGATTACAGAGTTGCAAAAGAGTATCAGAAAATGTATGACGCAGCAGCAAAGGACGGAATCTATTTAACTCCGTATTCCGGTTACAGAAGTATCGAGTTTCAAACTCAGATATTTAACAACTATATAACAATGTATAAAAACAAAGGATATTCCACAGAAAAGGCAAAGTATGAGGCGTCGCAAACCGTGCTTCCTCCCGGAACAAGCGAACACAATATGGGAGTTGCAATGGATATTGTAAACACAAAAACGGCATTTGAAAACTCTGATGAGTTTAAATGGCTTCAGAATAATGCCCATAACTATGGATTTATTTTACGTTATCCAAAGGATAAGACAGATATAACGAAAATAATCTACGAGCCGTGGCACTGGAGATATGTCGGAGTTGATATAGCAAAGGAAATGAAATCTTCGGGCAAGTGCCTTGAAGAGTATTTAGGTAAATATTAATAAGATGTTATTGTCAATGGCTTTAATTTTGGAATAAAATAAAAAGTAGAAGCTGTTTGCAATAAGAAGAAAACAAAACCAAACAATTTAGCAATTTTAAATTTTAAATTTTCAAAATAAAATTTTTTTATACTCTGCAAGCTTGTTTACACGTATTGAAAAGTGTTGCAGGAAAAACCGAATGGCTGTGTTTTTCAAATAGAGCTTTTGGCTTGCCGTTTTCTTTGATTTGTTTTTTGTGCAATGCAAAAAATGAAATTAATAAAAACCTAAACTGATTTTGTTTTTAGTATTGACAATATCAGAGTTTGGTGATATAATTCTCACACAACAAAGCAGAACAGTTTTCCGTTCTCACCTTTCGGGCTTGCCTTAAAGGTCAATACTTATTAAAGTTTGGGTTTATCCCGCAACTTGTTTTGTATTGTACACGGACGGAGTTTTCTGTCCGTGTTTTGATTTTATTTATTATTAAAATATATTTGGAGGTGCTTGAACATTAGCAACAAGGAAATGCAAATCAATGAAGAAATTCGCGACAAAGAAATAAGAGTTGTAACCGACGATGGCGAACAGCTTGGAATTATGCCTGCAAAGGAAGCTTTAAAAATAGCCGAGCAGAGAAATCAAGACTTGGTTAAAATTGCTCCGCAAGCAACACCGCCGGTCTGTAAAATTATGGACTATGGCAAGTTTCGTTTTGAACAGGCAAAGCGTGAAAAGGAAGCAAAAAAGAATCAGCATGTCGTTGAAATCAAAGAGATTCGTCTTTCACTTAACATTGACAAGCATGACTTTGACACAAAGGTTAATCACGCTAAAAAGTTTTTGAGTTCCGGCAATAAGGTCAAGGTTTCAATTCGTTTCAGAGGAAGAGAAATGGCACATCCCGAGAACGGTCTTGTAACAATGAAAGAATTTGCTGAAGCTTGTGAAGAACTTGGAGTTGTAGATAAGCCTGCAAAGCTTGAGGGTCGCTCAATGCAGATGTTCATTGCTCCAAAAACTGCGAAGTAAAATTAAGGAGGACACTTTAAATGCCTAAGATTAAGACACACAGTGGTGCAAAAAAACGTTTTAAGCTTTCTAAGAATGGTAAGCCAATCAGAGGTCATGCAAACAAATCTCATATTCTTACAAAGAAAAGCACAAAGCGTAAAAGAGGACTTCGTCAGACTTCTGTTGCAGATAAGACGAACCAGAAGCAAATTAAACGCCTTATCCCTTATAAATAAACACCACGAGAAAATAAGGACTAAACAATAACGGAGGTTAGATACTATGGCACGCATTAAGGGTGCGACGATGACTCGCAAGAGAAGAAATAAAGTATTAAAGCTCGCAAAGGGCTATTATGGTTCAAAGAGCAATCTTTTTAAAACTGCTAAGCAGGCAGTTATGAAATCAGGCCAATATGCTTATATCGGAAGAAAGCAGAAAAAGCGTGATTTCCGTCGTCTTTGGATTACTCGTATTTCAGCAGCATGCAAGGCAAATGGTATGAATTACTCAACATTCATCAATGGTCTTAAAAAAGCTGAAATCAACCTTAACCGCAAAATGCTTTCAGAGATTGCAATTGCAGATCCTGCTGCATTTACAGCTCTTACAGAGCAGGCAAAAGCAGCACTTAAATAATTAAGACTTAAGCACGTCCGAAATATCGGGCGTGTTTTTTGCTTTTAATAACATAAACAGGAAGTATATTTTGGGTTGTAAATAAAAAATTTTATTATACAATATAAATTAGTCTTGCAACTAAGCGATTTACCATATACAATTATTTTAAAACCTCGGGAGCTAAAATATGGAAAACATCACAAGTGTACAAAACCCAAAAGTGAAAAATCTGTACAAGCTTATGTCGTCTTCAAAGCATAGAAACGAGAGTGGTTGTTTTGTGCTGGAAGGGCTTAGGCTTTGTCTTGATGTGCTGAATAGCGAGCATAAATTACTTGAGGTATATGTAACAGAAGATGTTTTAAAAAAATCAGAGACAGAAATCAAGCCTCTGATTGATAAAGCGGACAAGGTTTATGAAATTTCAAACGAGATTTGCAAGAAAATATCGGACACAAAAAATTCTCAAGGAATATTTTGTGTTTGCAGCGTACTTGACAAAAGTAATGACAGTTATAAAATAGACTTTAACGGTAAATATATACTTTTGGAGCAGGTGTCAGACCCTTCAAATCTCGGAGCAGTTTGCCGAACGGCAGAGGCACTTGGAATTTCAGGAGTAATTGTTTGCGGAGGTTGCGATATTTACAGTCCTAAAGTTCTTCGTAGCTCTATGGGTTCACTTTTAAGAATTCCTATAATAAATGCAGACAATGCATTGGACATTATTGAGCATTGTAGGGATAACAAGATGAGGTGCTATGCAACAACGCCGAACAGCAGTGCGACCGACGTTGTAAATGTAGAAAAATCAGGTGGAATATTGTGTGTTATCGGAAACGAGGCAAACGGAGTTGCCGAGCAGACAATGAGTTCCTGCGATGACCTTGTAACAATACGAATGAAGGGCAAGGCTGAATCTCTTAATGCTGCTGCGGCGGCATCAATAATAATGTGGGAAATGATGAAGTAATATGAATGTTGAATATTGGATATGGCTTCAGAATACATTTGGTGTAAAAGCACGTATTGATGATATACTTGCATATTTTAAATCGCCTAAAAATCTTTTTGATGCAGGCAGTTATGAATGGCGTATCTCAGGAGTCCTTACTCCAAAACAAATCGAACTTCTTGAAAACAGCTCACTTGACAACTCACATAAAATAATGGCACAATGCCAAAAGAACAACATACAAATAATAACGCCTGAGGATGACAATTATCCCATACTTTTAAAAAACTTGCCCGATTTTCCGGCAGTCCTTTATAGCTGGGGAGATATTTCGTGTGTTAATGATACAATATGTATTTCGGTTGTCGGAACAAGGAAAGCTTCTAAAAACAGCTTTGAGGTTGCAAGCAATTTGTCCTATTCACTTGCAAAAGCAGGTGCGACCGTAATAAGCGGTGCTGCTGTTGGAATTGACACTGCGGCACATTCAGGAGCACTTCAGGCAGGCGGAAAAACCGTTGCAGTTTTAGGCTGCGGTTTGCTTGACCCTTATCTGCCAAGCAATAAGCCTCTTAGAAATCAAATCGAAAAAAGCGGTGCGGTAATATCCGAATATCCGCCGACCCAAAATGCCACAAGGGCGACGTTTCCCATAAGGAACAGAATTATTTCGGGAATGAGTCTTGGAACCGTTGTAATAGAGGCAGGAGAAAAGAGCGGTTCACTTATCACAGCGTCGTTGGCACTTTCTCAGGGCAGAGATGTTTTTGCAGTCCCCGGTGATATTATAAGCTCGTCATACACCGGTGCAAATATGCTGATAAGAGACGGAGCTCGTCCTGTGTTTTGTGCAATGGACGTTTTGGAAGAGTACGATTACGTCTATCCTAATATGCTTGACCTTTCACAGGCACAAAAGCCTGTTTCAAAGGCAATCAAAAATCTAAATTTAAAAAATTCGGTTTATAAAAATGAAAACACAGCTTGCATAAAGCATTCAGATATAGAAATAAAACAGGAACAAAAGCCGGTTGTAAGAAGAAACATTGCAGGAAGTGTCAGTGAAATTGCACTGCAAGTTTATGAACAGATTTCCGACAAACCGTTAAATGTTAACGACATAGCACTTAAAACAGGGCTTGAAACAAGTGAAATACTTGGGGCGTTAATAGAACTTGAACTTCTGGAATATGTTGAACTGCAACAGGGCAGAAAATATACCTTAAAATAAAACAGAGGATGGTAAATAAGTTTATGTCGAAACTAATTATCGTTGAGTCTCCTACAAAAATAAAAACTATAAAGCAGCATCTTGGTAGTGATTACGAGGTTACTGCTTCAATGGGTCATGTAAGAGATTTGCCGGCAGCAAAGCTCAATGTTGATGTAAAGAATAACTTTGAACCCAAATATGCCGTTATAAAAGGTAAAGAAAAACTTGTTAAAGAGCTTAAAAAAGCAGTTGAGGAAAGCGATGAAGTCTTGCTTGCAACGGACCCCGACCGTGAAGGAGAAGCAATTTCTTGGCATCTTGCAACATTGCTTGGAATTGACACCTCAAAAGAGTGCAGAGTAACCTTTAACGAGATTACAAAAACAGGTATAACAAGCGGAATAGCAAATCCTCATAAAATTGATATGGACCTTGTCAATGCACAGCAGACAAGAAGAATTCTCGACAGACTTGTCGGATATAAACTCAGCCCGTTTGTTTCTCAAAAAATAAGAAGAGGTCTTTCTGCCGGACGTGTTCAGAGCGTTGCAGTCCGTCTTATTGTTGACCGTGAAGACGAAATAAGAGCCTTTGTTCCGGAAGAGTATTGGTCAATAGACGCAAAGTTTACAGCACCTTCTTCAAGAAAAGCTTTTGCTTCGGCATTTACCGGAGATGAGACAGGTAAGGTAAAAATTACAAACAAAGAGCAGGCTGACGAATACTTAAAGAGATTGGAAGATTCAGACTTTTCCGTTGTCTCTGTTAAAAAGGGAACAAGAAAAAAGCAACCTGCACCACCATTTATAACCTCGACTCTTCAGCAAGACGCATCACGTCGCCTTGGATTTCAAACCAGACGTACAATGAAGGTCGCTCAGGAGCTTTATGAAGGTGTAAATATTGAGGGACTTGGAACAGTCGGTCTTATAACATATATGAGAACAGACTCTCTTAGAATATCCGAAGAGGCAAGAGAGCAGGCAAAAGAATTTATCACAAACGAATACGGAGATAAGTATAATCCCGAAAAGCCGAGATACTTTAAGATAAAGGGCAATGCTCAGGATGCCCACGAAGCAATCAGACCGACAATGATTTCGTTGACACCCGAAAAGGCAAAGGAAAGCCTTACTCCCGAGCAGTTTAAGCTCTATTCACTTATCTGGAAGAGGTTTGTTGCAAGCCTTATGGCACCTTGCCTTCAAAATACAGTAAAGGTAGAGATAAGAGCGGTTGAGAAAGGTTTAAATGAAACCCTTGCACCTCAATCAGCAGAAAGATATTGCTCGTTCTCAACAAGCGGATATACCGTTAAATTTGACGGATTTACGACCCTTTATGAACTTGAGAGCGATGATGAAGAAGGCGGAACAAAAATTCCGGACCTTACAAGTGGAGACCCTTTAAAAGTAAAGGATATGGCAGGAAATCAGCACTTTACTCAGCCACCTGCAAGATTTACAGAAGCATCACTTGTTAAGGCACTTGAGGAAAACGGAGTCGGAAGGCCGAGTACCTACGCCTCAATAATAACAACAATTGTAAGCCGTGAATATGTTGTTCGTGAAGCTAAAACGCTTAAGCCAACAGAGCTTGGCGAGGCAACAACAAAGCTTTTAAAAGAAAGATTTCCGAAGTTTGTAAGTGCAAAGTTTACGGCACAAATGGAAACTTTCCTTGATGAAGTAAGTGAAGGCAAAGAGGAATATGTTGAGGTCATCCGTGAATTTTATGATGAGCTTGAGGAAACACTTAAAAAAGCAAAGGCAGAAATGGAAGGCGTTAAGATACAGCTGAAAGAGGACCAAACAGACATTCCGTGTGATAAATGCGGAAAAATGATGGTTATAAAAACAGGACGTTTTGGAAAATTCCTTGCTTGTCCGGGATATCCTGAATGTAAAAATACAAAACCACTAATTCAGGAAACAGGAGCACTTTGTCCAAAATGCGGTGGCAAGGTAATCCAGAGAAAGTCTAAAAAGGGATATGTTTTCTATGGTTGCGACAATTATCCTAATTGTGATTTTATAACTTGGGACCAGCCAACAAAAGAAATTTGTCCTAAATGTAATAAAAATCTGTTTAAACGAAAGGGCAGTCTTGTCTGCCTTAACGAGGGCTGTGGATACGAAGTAAAGTCTTCGGAAAAGAAGAAAAAATCAGCAAAAAACGAGGAGAAATCACAGGATGAATAAAAAGGCGGTTGTTGTTGGAGCGGGTTTTGCCGGTGTTGAGGCTGCAATGCAGCTTGCAAGCAGAGGAATATCGGTAACGCTTTATGAGCAAAAACCGATAAGATTTTCTCCTGCACATACAAGCCCTGATTTTGCAGAACTTGTATGCTCAAATTCATTCAAGGCAAAAAGACTTGAATCTGCTGCGGGACTTTTAAAAGAAGAAATGAGCAGACTTGGCTCTGTATGTGTGGATTGTGCAAAAATGAGCAGCGTTCCTGCCGGTGGAGCACTTTCTGTTGACAGAGATGTATTTTCAAGCCTTGTTACACAAAGAATAAATGAAAATCCAAATATAACAGTAATACGAGAAGAGATTACAGAAATACCACAGGCAGATGTTGTTGTAATTGCAGCAGGTCCACTTGTTTCAGATGCTCTTGCAAAGGATATTGAAAAGCTTTGCGGAAATTCTCTTCACTTTTTTGATGCCGCTGCACCGATAGTAAGTGCAGAAAGCATTGATATGGATTGTGCTTTTTTTCAGTCCAGATACGACAGGGGCGATGGTGATGACTACATCAATTGCCCTATGAATAAAGAGGAATATGAGATATTTTATAACGAGCTTGTAAATGCCGAATGTGCCGAACTTCACGAGTTCGATAAGAAAAAGGGTGTTTACGAGGGCTGTATGCCAATTGAAGTTATGGCATCTCGTGGAGCAGATACAATGCGTTTCGGACCTTTAAAGCCGGTTGGACTCAGAGACCCTAAAACAGGGCATAGACCGTGGGCTGTTTTGCAGCTAAGGAAAGAAACTGCGTCCGGTACAATGTACAATCTCGTGGGATTTCAGACCAACCTGAAATTCGGTGAGCAAAAGAGAGTATTTGGGCTTATACCCGCTCTTAAAAATGCAGAATTTTTAAGGTACGGCGTTATGCACCGAAACACATTCATAAATTCGCCAAACCTTCTTGATGAAGATTTTAGCTTCAGAGATAAAAAAGGTCTTTATTTTGCAGGGCAGATAACCGGAGTTGAGGGGTATATGGAGTCTGCTGCGTCAGGAATTTTGGCGGGAATAAATGCAGCAAGATACCTTAACGATGAATCTTCACTTGTACTTCCAAACACAACAATGATGGGAGCACTTGCAGAATATATAAGCGACTGTTCGGTAAAGAATTTTCAGCCGATGGGAGCAAATTTCGGGATACTTCCACCTTTGGAAGAGCATATAAGGGATAAAAAGGCAAGGTATGAAGAACTGTCCCGAAGGGCATTGGAATCATTAGGGGGATTTATAAAATGAAAGTAATTGTTGATGCTTTCGGAGGCGACAATGCACCTCTTGAAATAATTAAAGGTTCTGCAATGGCAATGCAGGAGCTTGACGTTAAAGTTGTTCTTTGCGGAAAATCCGATGAAATAAAAAGGTGTGCTTCAAGCAATGGCATAGATATAAGCAAAATGGAAATAATTGATGCACCCGATGTTATAGAAACAGCGGAAAATCCCAGAGAAATAATAAAGAGTGCAGCCAATTCTTCAATGGCAATAGGGCTTAAAGCATTGGCAGAAGGAAAGGCAGATGCCTTTGTTTCCGCAGGTTCAACCGGAGCACTTGTAATGGGAGCAACCTTTTTTGTAAAGCGTATAAAAGGTGTAAGAAGAGCCGCTTTAGCAACAATTATGCCGTCTGATAAGGGTCCGTTTATGCTTATAGATTGCGGTGCAAATGTTGAATGCACTCCCGATACTCTTTCACTCTTTGCCGTTATGGGGAGTATATATATGAATAAGGTGCAGGGCGTAGCAAAGCCCAGAGTAGGCCTTGCCAACATCGGAACAGAGGATACTAAGGGTGGACCGTTGCAAAAGCAGACCTTTAGCCTTATAAAAAAAGAGGGAAAAGTTAACTTTATAGGAAACATTGAGGCAAGAGATGTTCCGGAAGGCGTTGCAGATGTAGTTGTGTGCGACGGATTTACAGGAAATATATTGCTAAAGACTTATGAAGGCGTTGCAAACGTACTGATAAACAATATAAAACAAATCTTTAAAAAGAATACCATCACAAAAGTTTCAGCACTGGCTGTAAAAGGAGGATTGGTAGATTTTAAGAAAAAAATGGATTATACCGAGTTTGGTGGAGCACCACTTATGGGAATTAGAAAACCTGTAATAAAGGCACACGGTTCTTCAAATGCAAAGTCATTTAAAAATGCCATAAGGCAGGCGTGCATTTATTCACAACAAGATGTTATAAAAACCATTTCTGAAAATTTACCACAATATTCTAAAGATTTGGAACAATAAAATGATTTTTAATTGACATAGTAATTATAATGTCATACGATATTATTAATGTGATTAATTAATATAAACCGCGTTACGGAGGATTGATTTATGGTATATGAGAAAGTAGTGTCAATTGTTGCTGACCAAATTAATGTTAATGAAGAAGAAATAACAGAAGAAAGCACTTTTGAAGAGCTTGGAATTGATGAGATGGACCTTGCAGAGCTTGTAATTACTTTGGAGGGTGAGTTTGAAGTTGAAATTCACGATGATGAGTTCGCAAAGATAAACAGTGTTTCCGATCTGGTTGATATAATAGAAACTGCAATAGAATTGGGGTAATCTCGGTGCAGGAATTTGAAGAAAAAATTAAATATAACTTTAAGGATAAGAAATTGCTTTTAAGAGCAGTTACTCATTCGTCCTATGCAAACGAAAAGCAAACAGATTACGGTTGTAATGAAAGGCTTGAATTCTTAGGGGACTCGGTTCTCGGCTTTATAACAGCAGAGTACTTTTTTAAGCACTGCACAGATTTGCCCGAGGGTGAGCTTACAAAGCTTCGTGCAGCAACCGTTTGTGAAAAGTCGCTTTATGGATTTGCTCAGGAAATTGAGCTGGGCAAATACCTTTTGCTTGGCAAGGGTGAGATTAACACCGGCGGAAGAGAAAGACCGTCAATTCTTGCCGACGCTTTTGAAGCGGTTATAGCAGCCATTTATCTTGATGGTGGAATGGAAGCGGCAAAGAGCTTTGTGCTGTCGTTTGTAAAAAAATCAGTGCAGAAAAAGCCAAGTTTTCACGATTACAAAACAACTCTTCAGGAGGTTATACAAAAAAATCCGGAGGAGAGCCTTGAGTATGTATTAGTGGCAGAAAGCGGTCCCGACCATAACAAGTGCTTTGAGGTTGAGGTTCACCTTAACAGCAATGTTATAGGAAAGGGCAAAGGCAAAAGCAAAAAGCACGCTGAACAGCAGGCCGCAAAAGAAGCTTTGGAGCTTATGGGATTATGAAGCATGCCAACATAGCACTTTTTGTGGCACATCGTGGATGTCCGCATCAGTGTAGCTTTTGCAACCAACATATAATATCGGGTGTGAACAGCAATGTTACACAAAAGGATATAGAAAACTCAATAATAAATGCAAAAAACAGTGGGTGTAAAAATGCCCAGCTCGCTTTTTTCGGAGGAAGCTTTACGGCTATTGAAAGGGGTTATATGGAGAGCCTTTTAAAAGCCGCAAAGCCCTTTGTCGATAATGGCGACATAACAGGTATTAGAATTTCCACAAGACCTGACGCTATTGACGACGAGATTTTGCAAATATTAAAATATTATTGCGTGCAGTCAATCGAGCTTGGAGCTCAGAGTATGGACAGTGAAGTGTTGAAACTCAATGAGCGAGGTCATACACCGCAAGACGTTGTAAATGCAAGCAGTCTTATAAAGTCAAATGGCTTTGAGCTTGGACTTCAGATGATGACAGGGCTTTACGGAGATACAGACGAAAAGTGTATTCAAACCGCTTTAAAGCTTGCAGAACTAAAGCCGGAAACGGTTAGAATTTATCCTACCGTTGTACTCGAGGGCACAAAGCTTGCAAAGCTTTATAGGTCGGGTGAATATGAGCCTCAGACTCTTGAAAATGCAGTTGAACTTTGCTCAAGACTTTTACAGCTCTTTGAAAGTCGTGGAATTAACGTGATAAGGCTTGGGTTGCATTCAGGCGGTGGAGTTGAACAGGGCTATGTTGCAGGTGCATATCACCCTGCCTTCCGTGAACTTTGTGAAAGTGCAATCTACCTTGAAAAAGCGGTTGATGAGCTTAAAGAAAAGCCAAATGGAAAGTATATAATTTTTGTTTGTCCCGGTGCAATTTCAAAAATGACGGGGCAGAAAAAGTCAAATATAGAAAAGCTTAAACAATATGGATATGAGTGTAAGATAAAGCAGGACGAAACACTCAAAGAGTATGAGTTAAGAGCAGAGAAGGACGGTTAAACAATGATTCTAAAAGCACTTGAAATGCAGGGCTTTAAATCCTTTCCTGACAAAACAATATTAAACTTCGGTCCGGGAATGACCTCTGTTGTCGGTCCTAACGGTAGCGGAAAGAGTAATATTTCAGATGCTGTACGTTGGGTTCTCGGAGAACAATCAACAAAAAATCTCCGTGGTTCAAAGATGGAGGACGTTATTTTCGGAGGAACTTCTGCAAGAAAGGCACAGGGATTTGCAGAGGTTACACTTCGTATGGAAAATAAGGATAGGGCATTGCAAAAAGATGCTGATGAGGTTGTTGTAACCCGTCGTTACTATCGCTCCGGAGAGAGTGAATACAAGATAAACAACGAGCCTGCAAGGCTTAGGGACATTCACGAACTGTTTATGGACACAGGGCTTGGAAGAGATGGATACTCTCTTGTAAGCCAGGGAAAAATTGCAGATATGGTGTCTGCAAAGTCAACGGACCGCCGTGAAATGTTTGAAGAGGCAGCAGGAATATCTCATTTCAGATACAGAAGGTCAGACTCACTTCGCAGACTTTCTCAGACGCAGGAAAACTTAATAAGACTTAAGGATATTCTTGCAGAGCTTGAAGGAAGAGTCGGTCCGCTTAAAATCCAAAGTGAAAAGGCAGAGCAGTTTCTTGTGCTTGCAGGGCAAAAAAAAGAGATTGAAATAGGATTGTGGCTATACACAATCGAGAAGTCTAAGGAAAATCTCAGGGAGCAAGAGGACAAAATTGCACTTGCATCTTCTCAGCATTCAGACAGCGAAAGAGACCTCAAGGGAATTGAGGAACAAATCGAGCATATTATTGAAAAGACACAGGGTATAACCGTTGGAATAGACGAGATAAGACGCAGTATGTCAAGCTTTGAGGAACAGGCATCTCAGCTTGATGCAAACATTGCGGTTTCAAAGAATACAATCGAGCTTAATAACCAGTCAATCGAGCGTATAAAGAAAGATATGGAGCAGACAAATGAAACGCAGGGCAGAATTGACGAGCAGATAAAACAGGCACAAACAGCAATCGAGGAATGCCTTAAAGCGGTTGAACTTAAAAAGGACGAGCTTTCGCAGGTCTTTGAAGAGAATGAAAAGCTTGCAAAGGAAAATGATGAGTTTGCAGACAAAACTCAGGGCTTGTCTCAAAAGCTTTCACAGCTTTCTGTATCTCTTGCAGACAGTAGGGTAAAACAGTCTACGGCACAGTCTGCAACAGAGGAAATAAATGCAAGAATTGCAACTGTTGAAGAACAGCTTTCAGGAAGAGAAGAGCTTTCTCAAAGGCTTTCAAAGGAACAGGAAAGAGTAACAAAAGCTTTAAATGACGCAAAGGGAAAAATAGAAGAGCTGTCAAACTCGATTGACGGCTATACAATGCGTACAAATAAAAGAGAAGAAAAGGTCAATAAGCTCAAGGAAGAGCTGGACACTTTAAGTATAGATGTAAGGCAAAAGCAGTCAAAGGTTAAAATGCTTGAAGACCTTGAAAAGAATATGGAAGGCTATTCGGGCAGTGTAAAGGCTGTTATGAAAGAGGCAAATCGTGGAGCAATAAGAGGAGTACACGGTCCGCTTTCACAGCTTATTTCCGTTAAGGAAAAGTATTTTGTTGCAGTAGAAACTGCACTTGGTGCTGCAATTCAAAACGTAGTTGTAGACAGTGAAGCAGATGCAAAGCGTGCAATAAACTACCTTAAAGAGAAAAACTTAGGAAGAGCAACCTTTTTGCCGATAACTGCAATACATTCAAGAACGCTTAACGAAAAAGGGCTTGACGACTGTTTCGGTTTTGTAAATATCGCAAGCGAACTTGTAAAGTGCGATTCAAAATATAGCGAAATTATAAAGGCACAGCTTGCAAGAACGGTTGTTGTTGAGGATATAGACAGTGCAATAACAATGGCAAAAAAATATTCAAACCGTTTTAAAATAGTAACTCTTGACGGTCAGGTGATGAATGCAGGCGGTTCTATGACAGGTGGTTCAAGAACACATAACGCAGGTCTTTTAAGCCGTGGAAATCAGATTGAAAAGATAACGGAAGAGATTAAAAAGCTTTCTTTAAAGCTTGAAGATATATCAGCACAGCATAAAGCTTCCGTCGAGGAGCTTTCAAGTGCAAAGGCAGACCTTATAAATGCACAGTCGGAGCTTACGTCTGCACAGGAAGATAAAATCAGAGCCGAGAGTGAACTTTCACTTGTAAACGGTCAAATACAAACCGCTCAGTCATCGTATGAAGAACTGGTCGCAGAACAAAAGACGGCGGAGCAGAGAATAAAAGCTCTTGCAGACGAGATAAAAATCGCACAGAGCCAAAACGAAAAGCTGTCCGCAGAGATTTCTTCAATAGAGGAAGAGATTGCGGGAATTACGGGCAACAGGGAAAATCTTACGCAAAAGCGTGAAGAACTTGCACAAAAGATGTCGCAGATAAATCTTGACATACTTGCAGCACAAAAGGACATAGGTGCAAACGAGGAAAATATTGATGCACTTAAAAAGAGGCGCTTAATTCACGAGGGAAGAGAAGAGGAACTGCTTGCCGAAATTGCAGAAATGCAGAAGAAGAACAAGGAACAGGAAGCTCAGATAGATGAATTGAAACTCAAGGCAACCAAGCTTCGTGATACAAGCAAGGACTCAAATGCTCAAATCGAAAGCCTTATAAAAGAGAGAACTCAGCTTGAAGAGCAGAGTGGAAAATTAAGGCTGCTGGAACGTCAAAAGTCAAGCGAACGTGAAAACATCAGCGGTGAGCTTGCAAGACTTCAGGAACGAAAAGCCGCAATGATGCGTGAATACGATGAAACTGTAAATAAGCTGTACGACGAATATCAGCTGACTCATAGAGAGGCAAGAGAAATTTCAGAGCCTTCAAAAGAGCCTTCAAAATCTCAGAGAGAGCTTGCGGAGATAAAGGGAAAAATCCGTTCACTGGGCAGTGTAAACGTGGGTGCAATCGAGGAATATAAAGAAGTTGCAGAGCGTTACGAGTTTATGAGCACGCAGATTGACGATATAGAAAAGTCCAGAGATGAGCTGATAAAGCTTATTGATGAGCTGACTGCCAATATGTCAATCCAGTTCAGGGAACAGTTTGTTAAAATAAATCAATCGTTTAAAGAGACGTTTGAGCATCTGTTCGGAGGAGGAAAAGCAGAGCTTATCCTTGAAGATGAGCACGATGTACTTGAATGCGGAATAGAGATAAAGGTTCAGCCACCTGGCAAAAATGTTCAGAACATAGACTTGCTTTCGGGTGGAGAAAAGGGACTTTCGGCAATTGCACTTCTCTTTGCAATCCTAAAGGTAACGCCTGCTCCGTTCTGTATTTTTGACGAGGTTGAAGCAGCTCTTGACGATGTAAACGTATCAAGGTATGCACAGTATGTAAGAAGAATGACCAAAAATACACAATTCATACTTATTACACATAGACGTGGTACAATGGAAGAATCAGACAGACTGTATGGTGTAACAATGCAGGAGAACGGTGTTTCAAAGCTTTTGGAATTAAAGACAGCCGAAATGGCAAAAAAGCTTGGCATTGCCTGATACTTAAACAAACTCTAAGGAGGCTCTTATGGGCGTTTTCAAAAAAATTAATTTTGGATTAAAAAAGACAAGAGATAATATGTCCGGAGCAATAGATAACGTACTGAATGCTTTTGACGAAATAGGGGACGAGCTTTATGACGAGCTTACAGAAGTGCTTGTTATGGGTGATGTCGGAGTCTATACAGCCGAGAAGATAATCGAAGAGGTTAAGGACACAGTAGGCAAAAACGGAGTAAAAAATCCGCAGGAAGTGCGTCAGGTAATAAAGGATATTGTTGCCGATATGCTTTCCGGAGATGAGGAAATAGATTTTGTAACCGTTCCTGCCGTAATACTTGTAATAGGTGTAAACGGTGTTGGAAAAACCACAACAATAGGTAAAATGGCAGCATATTTCAAGGCTCAAGGCAAAAAAGTAATTCTCGGAGCTGCCGATACTTTTAGAGCCGCTGCAATCGACCAGCTTGAAGTCTGGGCAGACAGAGCGGGCGTTGACATTGTAAAGCACAAGGAAGGTGCAGACCCTGCCGCTGTTGTTTTTGACACAATAAACGCAGGTATTGCAAGAGATGCCGATATAATAATTTGTGATACAGCGGGCAGACTTCACAATAAAAAGAACCTTATGGATGAGCTTGCAAAGATTTATAAGGTTATAGACAGGGAACTTCCGTATTCAGACAGAGAGAGCTTTTTGGTTCTTGATGCAACAACAGGTCAAAATGCAGTCAGCCAGGCAAAGGAGTTTAAGGCTGTTGCGGATATTACAGGCATAATACTCACAAAGCTTGACGGAACAGCAAGGGGCGGAGTTGTTCTTTCAATAAAGAACGACCTCAAAGTACCTGTAAAATTTGTTGGAGTAGGCGAAGGAATAGACGATTTGCAGCCGTTTAATGCACAGGCTTTTGCAGAGGGTCTTTTCGATGTTGTTCCCGAAACCTTTGAAGAGGAAGAGCTTGAAATTGAGGACAACGACCTTGTTGAAGAAGAGGCAGAAGCGGTTCAGGAAACAGATGATGCTGATGAGATAGATGAAACAGATGGAGTTTCCGAGCTTGAGGACGAAGAACAGGAAGATGAAGCCGAAGAAAAAGAAGTAAAGAAAAAGAAAAAAGGATTTTTCGGCTGGTTCAAATCCGATAAAAATAAAGATGAGGACGAAGACGAGGAAGATTCTGAAGAGGAATCAGAGGATTTTGAAGAAAAAGAAGAGGAAGATGAATGATTTTTTTAATTGCGACACATAATCAAAAGAAAAAGAGTGAGCTTGAAAGAATCTTAAAGCCTCTTGGAATAGAAATAAAAACAGCGGATGAAGCGGGAGTTTGTCTTTCTGATGTTGAGGAAACAGGGACTACATTTGAAGAAAATGCCCTGCTAAAGGCAGAAAGCGGATGCAAAGAGTCGGGAATTCCAACTATTTCAGACGATTCGGGTCTTTGTGTTGATGCACTTTCCGGAGCACCCGGAGTTTATTCGGCACGTTATGCCGGTGAGCACGGAAATGATGAAAAGAACATTGAAAAGTTGCTCGACGCTTTAAAAAATGTTGAGGAAAAAAACAGAACAGCTCGTTTTGTATGTGCAGCCTGCTGTGCATTTCCGGACGGTTCACATATAACCGTAAGAGGCGAATGCGAGGGAAAAATCGCATTTGAGAAAAAGGGAAACGGCGGTTTTGGATATGACCCTGTATTTCTTGTAGGTGAAAAGAGTTTCGGCGAAATTTCATCGGAGGAAAAGGATAAAATGAGCCATAGAAGCAAGGCACTTAATGCACTTGCAGATGAATTGAGGAGAAAAATATGACAAGTAAAGAAAGAGCAGAACTTCGTTCAAAAGCACATTCACTTCAACCACTTTTTCAGGTTGGAAAGGGCGGAGTAAATGAAGCACTCATAAAGCAGACAGAAGATGCACTTCGTGTACACGAGCTTATAAAATTAAAGGTACTTTTAGAAACCTGCCCGAATAGCCCTAAAGAGGTTGCAAATGAGATTGCACAGGCAACGGGAGCTGATGTTGTTGGAGTTATCGGCGGAGTTATGATATTCTATAAATACAGCGAGGAACTTCATAAAAAGGAAAAGCAAAAGCAGGCAAACATTAAAAAGGCAGAAAAGGCAAGAAGAGAAGCTGCAAGGAACAAGGCAAAAGAAGAGAAATACGGCAAGAGATATTAATCGGGAGGCAGTTTAATGCAGAAAATCGGAATATTCGGGGGTACCTTTAATCCTCCGCATAGTGGGCATTTAAGGCTTGCCGAGGCGTTTGCAAAAGAGATGGATTTTGATAAAATCCTTGTAATCCCCACTTTTGTTCCACCACATAAAAAAAGCTCTCAACTTGCAAGTTGTGAGGACAGACTTAATATGTGTCGCCTTGCATTTACAAACCCGATTTTTGAAATAAACGATATAGAGATAAACAGAGGTGGTAAAAGCTATACTTACGATACGCTTTTACAGCTTAAAGAGCAGTATAAAGATGCAGAGTTCAGCCTTATAATAGGTTCTGATATGTTCCTTTCTTTTCACGAATGGCACAGGGCAGAGGATATTTTTAAAATGTGCAATATCTGTGCAACGGTTCGTGAGGACAGTGAAAAATTAAGCGACCTTCACAAATATGCAAAAAGCCATTTCCCTAAACAGGCAGAAAAACTGAAACTGGTTTTGATAGATTTTGACCCGATAGAGGTCAGTTCAACTCAGCTTAGGCAGATGTTAAATGACGGACTTGACATTTCGGAGCTTGTTCCGAAAGAGGTTGTAAAATACATCGAAGACAGGGGGCTTTATAATGCAGGAAAAGATTAAAACTTTTGAGGACTTAATAAAGCAAAGGCTTAAACCAAAAAGGTATCAGCATTCTCTCAATGTTGCAAAATCCGCAAAGGAGCTTGCAAAAATATATGGTGCGGATGAAGAAAAAGCCTACATTTGTGGAGTTCTGCACGATGTTATGAAGAATACAAGCGAAGAGGAACAGCTGGAAGTTATAACCTCTTCCGGCAGAAAGATGTCAGACCTTGAAAAGTCAAACCCAAAGCTTTGGCACGCAATGGCAGGTGCAGCGTATATTCAAATTGCACTTGGCATTAATGATAAAGAGATGATACAGGCAATTGATTGCCATACCACCGCAAAGGCGAATATGACAATGCTTGAAAAAATAATATATATTGCGGACTATATATCAGACGACAGAGATTACGACGGCGTTGAAGAAATGCGTAAAAGAGCGTTTGAAAATATAGATTCTGCCGTACTTATGGGAACACAGTTTTCAATATTAGACCTTGCCAAAAGATGTATGCCAATACATCCGAACACAATGGCAGCGTATAATGAGATGTGTACCAAAGTTTTAGAAAAAGAAATGTAAGGAGATTTTTTATGGAACAAATAGAGTTGGTAAAAAAGATTGCAAAGGTTCTTGACGATAAAAAAGCAATGGATATTAAGGCTATCGAGATAACGGAGTTCACTATTGTTGCAGACTATTTTGTAATCGCAAACGGAACTTCAAACACTCACGTTAAAGCCCTTGCAAATGAGGTTGAATATGAGCTTTCACAAATCGGAATAGAGCCAAACCATATTGAAGGAAGAGCAACCGGCTGGATTTTGCTTGATTACGGTGATGTTGTTGTGCATCTGTTCTTGTCAGACAGCAGAGAGTACTATAATCTTGAACGTCTTTGGACGGATGCAAAGGAACTTGACTTGAGTGATACAATAATTTCAGAATAATTTTTTATTTAGATAGAGGGATGTTTTAATTTATGAAGAGTTACGATTTTAAACAAGCGGAAAAGAAGTGGCAAGACAGGTGGGAGCAAACAGGCGTTTTCCACGCACAACAGGATTTTTCAAAGCCGAAATTTTATTGTCTTGTTGAATTCCCGTATCCTTCGGGACAGGGACTTCACGTTGGACACCCACGTTCATATACAGCACTTGACATAATAGCTCGTAAAAAGCGTCTGGAGGGCTATAATGTTCTTTATCCAATGGGCTGGGATGCATTTGGTCTTCCAACGGAGAACTATGCAATAAAGAATCATATCCACCCCGAAATCGTAACAAAAAACAACATAGCAAACTTTAAAAAGCAGCTTCAATCTCTTGGGTTTTCATTCGACTGGAGCAGGGAGATTAATACCACCGACCCGGAGTATTATAAATGGACACAGTGGATTTTCTTAAAGCTCTTTGAAAAAGGACTTGCATATAAAAAAGAGATGGCTGTTAACTGGTGTACTTCGTGCAAATGCGTTCTTGCAAACGAAGAGGTTGTAAACGGTGTTTGCGAGCGTTGCGGAAGTGAAGTTGTAAGAAAGGTTAAGAGCCAGTGGATGCTCAAAATCACTGAATATGCAGAAAGACTTATAACCGACCTTGATGACCTCGACTATATCGAAAGAGTAAAGCTTCAGCAGAAAAACTGGATTGGACGCTCAACCGGTGCAGAGGTTGATTTTACTGCAACAACAGGCGATAAAATAACAGTTTATACAACCCGTCCGGACACTCTTTTCGGTGCAACATATATGGTAATGTCGCCTGAACATCAGCTTGTTGACCAGTGGGCAGACAAGCTTGAAAATATGGACGAAATAAAAGCGTACAGAGAAGAATCTGCACGCAAATCAGACTTTGAAAGAACAGAGATAAACAAGGACAAAACAGGAGTTTGCCTTAAGGGCGTTCGTGCAATAAACCCTGTTAACAATAAAGAAATTCCTATTTTTATTTCAGACTATGTACTTGTGTCATACGGCACAGGTGCAATAATGGCTGTTCCCGGACACGATACAAGAGACTGGGAGTTTGCAAAGAAGTTTGACTTGCCGATAATTGAAGTCGTAAAGGGCGGAGACGTTGAAAAAGAGGCATTTACAGACTGCCAGACAGGCGTTATGGTAAATTCCGATTTCCTTACAGGTCTTACTGTTGAAGAGGCAAAGGCAAAGATTACAGAATTTTTGGAGCAGACTGCAAAGGGTCATCCAAAGGTAAACTATAAATTAAGAGACTGGGTATTTTCACGCCAGAGATATTGGGGTGAACCAATTCCGATTGTAAAGTGTGAAAAGTGCGGATATGTTCCTCTTTCGGAAGAAAGTTTGCCACTTACTCTTCCAAAGGTAGACAGCTATGAGCCAACCGAAAACGGAGAATCACCTCTTGCAAAGATAACCGATTGGATAAACACAACTTGTCCAAAATGCGGTGCACCTGCAAAAAGAGAAACAGATACAATGCCACAGTGGGCAGGTTCTTCTTGGTATTTCCTTCGCTATTGCGACCCACACAATACAAATGAGCTTGCATCAAAAGAGGCACTTGAATATTGGACACCCGTCGATTGGTATAATGGCGGAATGGAGCATACAACCCTTCACTTGCTATACAGCCGTTTTTGGCACAAATTCCTCTACGACATCGGAGTAGTACCGACAGCTGAACCCTATGCAAAGAGAACAAGCCACGGTATGATACTCGGTGAAAATGGAGAAAAGATGAGTAAGTCCAGAGGCAACGTCGTCAACCCTGACGATATTGTCAACGAATACGGTGCAGATACAATGCGTCTTTACGAGATGTTTATAGGCGACTTTGAAAAGGCAGCACCGTGGAATTCTTCAAGCATAAAGGGTTGCAAAAGATTTGTTGACAGGTCTTGGGGACTTATGGATATTGCAACAGACGGAGAAGAATATTCAAAAGAGCTTGAGGGTGAATTCCACCGTACCATTAAAAAGGTTACAGAGGATATTGACTCGCTTAAGGCAAACACAGCAATAGCTGCAATGATGAGCCTTCTAAACAAGATTTACGAAAAGGGAAGCATAAATAAGGCTGAGCTTAAAACCTTTATCGTTATGCTCAATCCGTTTGCACCACACGTTACAGAAGAAATGTGGGAAACAATGAACTTTAACGGAGTTGTAACAGACCAAAAATGGCCAATATACAACGAGGAAAAGTGCAAAGATGAGAGCATTGAGATTGCAGTACAGGTTAACGGAAAGGTTAGATTAAAGCTTAATGTGCCTGCTGAAATTTCAAATGAAGATGCAATTTCACTTGCAAAGAGTGAAGAAAAAATTGCAGCTGAAATTGAAGGCAAGCAGATTATAAAAGAAATTTATGTTAAAGGCAGACTTGTAAACATAGTTGCCAAATAAATTTTATTCTTAAAAAAGGAGGATTTCTATGATTGACAGTTTTGTAAACAGCTTTATGGACACTTGTAACGCTGCATACGTTGCAATAACAGACAATGTTATGGAAATCCTTGTCGGCGTTTTAATATTTATTCTGTTTTTTATTATAAGTAAACAGCTTGAAAAGATTGCGGTTGGTATAGTCGGCAGGCTGTTTAAAAGCAGAAAAGATATCAGGGACAATATACAAGGTGCATTGATAGGCCCTATAAAAGATTTTTTCAGAATACTCGGAGCATACTGGGGATTAAAAATCATAGGCTTGCCACAGAGTGTAATGAACCCAATACACTTGATTTTCCGAATAAGTACAATAGTTATAATATCTTGGGCGTGTGCAAAGTTTATGCCTTTTGTAACATCTTTAATAATAAAGGGCAACGAAAGGTACAGCAGGAAAACCAATAAAACTGCGGTAACTTTTCTTTCAAACATATTCAAAAGCATAATTTTTGCAATAGCAGGAGTTATCATTATCGGAGAGCTTGGGTATAATATTAACGGACTTATAGCCGGAATAGGCCTCGGAGGACTTACGTTTTCTCTTGCAGCACAAAAAACTGCCGCAAACCTTTTCAGCGGTTTTGCAATAATAACCGACAAAACCTTTGACGTAGGAGACCGTATATCAACTGCATCTATTGACGGTGTTGTTGAGGACATAACAATGAGAAGCACAAGAATAAGAACAATGGCAGACACAGTTGTAATTGTTCCGAATGCCACCCTTGTTGAAGAGCCGATAACAAACTGGTCAAGAATGAATAAGAGAATGGTCGACTTTAAAATAGGCCTTACCTATGGAACAAGCGTAAAGACAATGAAGTCTGTTACAGACAAAATCGAAGCGATGCTAAAAGAACACGAGGGTATTAATAACGACAGAATAATAGTGTATTTTGATGAGTTTTCAGACAGCAGCCTTGATATAAGAATAATCTACTTTACAAACACGGTAGACTATGAAGAACATCTTAAGGTCAAGGCAGATATAAATCTTAAAATAAAGCAGATTGTAGAAAAAGAAAAAGCGGAGTTCGCATTTCCGTCAACAAGCGTTTATGTGGAAAAAGCTCCGGATAAATCGGGCTGTTAAAATATTATTAACAATAAAAATGCCAAACTTCCTTGACAATATGGAAAGGACTATTGTATAATAACAAGGTCCATATTGGAAGGACATCTAATTAAGTATTACCCTGCGAATTAGCGGAGGGAGGGAATATATCAGTGAGCCAGGTAAAAGTTAAAGAGAATGAATCTTTAGACAGTGCACTCAAGCGCTTCAAAAGACAGACTTCCAGAGACGGAGTCATCCAGGAAGTTCGTAAAAGAGAGCATTATGAAAAGCCTTCTGTAAAGAAAAAGAAGAAGTCAGAGGCAGCTCGCAAGCGTAAGTACAAGTAAATTATGCATTGAGGCGGCATTCTGTTGAGTGCCGCTTTTAAAATTTATTTTAAAGCTACATCGCAAACATAAAACAAAAACGGTTGTGTAAAATAATCTTATGATACTCTTAAACCTACAATAGGAGGACGTGAAAATGCTATCACTTTATCCGCAGTACAGATTTGACAGTATTATGCAAATAACAGCAGACGATTTAAGAAAGATGGGCGTTTTGGGAGTTGCCGTTGATTTAGACAACACAACAGCACACGACGGTACAGACATTCCTCTTGAAGGTGCAGTTGAATGGATTGATATGATTGAGAAGGAAGGCTTCAAGGTCATATTGCTGTCCAACGGAGCCAAAAAAAGAGCAGAAAAATTTGCAAAACAGCTCGGAAATATAGCCTTCATATCAGCCGCCTGCAAACCGCTTTTGTCAGCATACATAAGAGCTCAAAGAAAAATAGGTCTTAAGCCATCAAAAATTGCGATGATTGGAGACCAGATTTTCACAGATATTTGGGGAGCAAATGTTGCGGGCTGGATTTCCGTTTATGTTACTCCGTTTGCAATGGAAGAGCGAAATGTAAAATCATTTACAAGAAGAAGAAATTTAGAAAAGAAAATCTTTGCACGAATGGAAGCAAAGGGCAAAAATAACAGTTGAGTAAATATATTTATTTTTTAAATGCTTGATTTATAACAGAAAAGGAGGCTCAATGATGAGAATAAAAGCACTGAGAGAACAGCTTGGAAGCGATGAGTCCGCCTTGATAGTAAGCTCTGAAAACAGAAAGTATTTTACAGGTTTTTCTTCTTCAAACGGCTATCTGCTCGTTTCAAAAAACGGCAGTGCATTTATAACGGACAGCAGATATATTGAGTCCGCAAGGGATGAAATAAAAGAATGCGACGAAGTATTGCTTCAAAAAAATGTAAATAGCCAAATTAAAGAGTTGCTTCAAAAATTCGACTCAAAAAAAATACTCATAGAGGCAAATCGGTTAACAGTTGCACAGTATCACGAATATAAAGCTGTTTTTGCAAATTTTCAAATTGTTTCAAACTGCAAGCTTGATGATATAATTAACGATATGCGTGCAGTGAAATCACAGGAAGAAAAAGAAAAAATAATAAAGGCACAAAGAATTGCAGAAAAGGCATTTGAATATATTTTAAATTATATTGAGGTCGGAAAGACAGAAAGAGAAATTTCTCTTGAACTCGATTATTTTATGCTTAAAAACGGTGCAGAAGATCTTTCGTTTGACACGATTGTTGTAAGCGGAAAAAACTCTTCAAAACCACACGGAGTACCCGGCTCTAAGCAAATTGAAAACGGGGATTTTATAACGATGGATTACGGTTGCTGCATAGGCTCGTATCATAGCGATATGACAAGAACAGTTGCGGTCGGCAGTGTTACAAGCAAAATGGCAGAGGTTTACAACACTGTTTTAAATGCACAGCAGCAGACTATTGATTTTATTTGCAGTGGCGTTAGTGCAAGTGATTGCGACAAGGTTGCAAGGGACATAATAAATAATGCCGGCTATGAAGATTGCTTTGGACACGGAACAGGTCATAGCGTTGGAATTGAAATTCACGAAAAGCCCACGCTCGGTCCGTCGTCAAAAGATGTATTAAAGTCGGGAAATATTGTAACTGTTGAACCCGGAATTTATATAGAGGGCAATTTTGGAGTAAGAATAGAGGATATGGTTTTTGTTAACAATGAAGGTTGTGAGAACCTTACTCTTGCACCTAAATCCTTAATTGTTCTATAATCCCCATACCAAAACACTATAATATCAAAAAAAACTTGAAAAAAAGGCAATACTAATATACAATACTATTAACAGAGAAAAAACCTATCGGAGGAATTATTTATGGTATCAGCAGGAGATTTTAGAAACGGCGTTACATTCGAAATGGATGGAAACGTTTTTCAAATTATTGAATTCCAGCACGTTAAACCAGGTAAAGGTGCAGCTTTTGTTCGTGCAAAAATCAGAAATGTAATTGCAGGTTCAGTTACTGAACGTACATTTAACCCATCAGAAAAGTTCCCATCAGCTTTTGTTGAGAGAAAAGAAATGGAATATTCTTATTGTGATGGAGACCTTTATTACTTTATGGACACTGAGAGCTATGAGCTTGTTCCAATAAATGCTTCAGAGCTTTCTGACAATTTCAAGTTTGTAAAGGAAAATATGGTTTGCAAAATCCTTTCATACAAAGGAAGCGTTTTTGGAGTTGAGCCTCCAACATTCGTTACTCTTGAAGTAACAAAAACAGACCCTGGCTTTAAGGGCGATACAGCAACAAATGCAACAAAGCCTGCAACTCTTGAAACAGGAGCAGAAATCAGAGTACCTCTCTTTATAGATGAGGGAGAAATGATTAACGTTGATACTCGTACAGGCGAGTATATGAGCCGAGCATAAACCCCATTAATATATAAACGGAGGTAAGAAAAATGACAGTTGTAGAGAAGGTTGCATATCTCAGAGGTCTTGCAGATGGTCTTAACCTTAATGAAGACAAATCAGAGACAAAAATGTTCAAGGCAATAATGGATGTTCTTGATGACATCGCTCTTTCTGTTAGTGATTTAGAGGACGACGTTGCAGTAATTTCAGAACAGGTTGACGCAGTTGACGAGGACCTTGATGCTCTCGAAACAATCGTTTACGATGAGTTTGACGAGTGTTGCTGTGATGACGATTTTGATTGCGACTGTGATTGCGACGAAGAATATTATGAAGTCGAATGTCCTTCATGCCACGAGATAGTATGCGTTGACGAGGGAATACTTGAGGACGGAAGCATTGAATGTCCAAACTGCGGTGAGCTCTTAGAGTTTGAAATCGAGTTTGACGATGAAGAGTCCGAAAGTCCGGAAGATAAATAAGAATAGCTTTTAAAGCAGGCTTTTTGCCTGCTTTTTCTTTTTGCAAAACTTTGTAAAACAATATTAGTGTTTTATAATTTTACGGATTTTGGCAATGAATAGCAGTATCCCACTACTTTAAAGAGTGAGATACTGTT
>CAYMZO010000003.1:0-23156 GCA_964394885.1 uncultured Eubacteriales bacterium
AGTGGGGATTATAACGATAGTGTAGGAGTATATGGAAATGGAGTTCACGCATATTTGACACCTCCTGAAGACGGAAGCTCTTTTAACAGTATTTGGGTACATGCTGTATCTCCGGAGGATCCACATGGTTACTTCCCGATTAACTGCACAGTTATAATTCTTTCAAAAGAATTTAAAGGTGCAAAAGTAACGGTTCCTAATGATACTAAGGTTGCAGCAGCATGGGACTTTGGAAGAAACCCGGCAGCAGATTTGAGTACTTCAACACAGACAAATCCTGCAAAATACAGTATGTATTTCGGAATGAAATCATTAGTATTCTCAACGCTTTCCGAAAATGATGACCTAAGTAAAACTATTGTAGATATTTCGTCATCACTTCCTGAGGGAGCAATAACAATAACAAAAGTAAACAATGAATTTAAAGTAACATTTAATTCAAACTATTACGATGAGGTTCCACTTATAATAACTTATGCAGATGGTTCTAAGGGATATATTAACATTATAAGACAGGGAATAGAAATCGGAATGTATGCTCCACATGATGGAATTTTAGAAGGCGAAATATTACACGGAACACAGCCGGCACAAGAAGGTGCAAACTGGACTTTTGCAAATGCAGCAGAAAGAAGAATATACGCATCTTACTATTTCCCTCAGGGAACAACAGCAGATGATATTACTTTGTTTGCAACTTACACATGGAAAGACGGAACGGTTACAACAGAAAAAATATCCAAGGCTGCATGGGCTGATGCACCGGAAGATAATATTTTTGTAGCAGCAAGAGATTTCCTTATATTTAAAGGTACAGAGGCAGAGCTTCCTGCAAAGGTTAATGTAATTGCAGTTAAAGGCTCAATTGATGGAACAACGTTCCCGGGCGTAAGTATTGGAGCGGGAACAGGTGTTGAGTGGAAGAGTCCTAATCCAATGATGTAATTTTGTACTTTTAATTAAGGAGGAATAGAAATGAAACTAAAAATAAAAAAGTTAACATCAATAATATTTATTGTTGCTGCCTGTTTAACACTGCTTTGCTCACAGGCTTATGCAGCTAATGTTCAGGACTTGACAGCTACATATAATAATGGTGAAGTTACAGTTAGCGGAAAGACATCAGCACTTGCTGTTGCAGTTGTCTTAGATAATGGTGATAACGATAAGATTGTAACAGCAGGTGTAAAAGACGGAACATTTACCACTAAAATTTCAAATGTTACGCTTGCCAATGGAAAATATACGGTAAAGGCAGCAGATTTTGATGGTGGCAACTATGCAGTAACGGAGCTAAATGTAGGTGATTCTAAAGATAAAATTCCTAACACTTCAGATAACAAAGCTATAATAGCAACAGTTGTAACTCTTGTTGCAAGTGCTTTGGGAATTGTAGCTATAAAGAAGTTCCGTAAGGATTAAATAAAATACATAGTTTAGAAAAATTACCGTACACGATGCTGCAATCCTAAATTGACGCACCGTATCTGCAAAAACATAGTATGTTGAAACATAAAGGCTGTATTCTTTTGAATACAGCCTTTAAAGATTTTATAATCAAATATTAAAGCGTTGCGATGTCTGTTACAGAAATTGTATCTGACGGAATGATATGTGTGCTTTCCATAAGAGACCTTGCAGCATCAAGAGATGTAAGGCAGGAAGTACCTGCTTCAACTGCAATTCTTCTCAACTTAAAGCCATCACGATTTTCAAGCCTTCCGTGAGTAGGGGTGTTTATTATAAGCGAAACACCGCCTTCGTGAAGCATATCGTGAATATTAGGCGACTCACCTGTGATCTTATTTACAGGTTTTGCATCTATGCCTGCATCAATCAATGCTTTTTGTGTGCCGGGAGTTGCATATACGTCGAACTCTGCATCTTTAAGGTTTTTAAAGATTTCACAAATTTCGGGTTTGTCTTTGTCGCATACTGTAACAATTATTTTTCCGTCTTTAGGAAGAGTAACTCCACCACCGTCAAATGCTTTTAAAAGTGCTTCGTTATAGTCTTTGGAAATTCCTAAAACCTCACCGGTTGATTTCATTTCAGGGCCAAGGCTTGTGTCAGCACCGATAATCTTTTCAAAAGAAAAGACGGGAAGCTTGATGGCATAGTAGCCACTGCTTTTATAAAGCCCCGTTCCAAATCCCATATCCTTTATCTTTTCTCCGAGCATTGCACGGGTTGCAAGAGGGATACAAGGAAGTCCTGTAACCTTGCTGATATACGGAACAGTTCTTGAAGAACGTGGATTAACCTCAATTATATATACGGTTTCGTCAAGAACGATAAACTGAATGTTCATCATACCGACAACTTGAAGTGCAGATGCAAGTCTGCGTGTATAGTCTACAATTGTATCTTGAACCTTTGCTGAAAGGGTAATTGCAGGATACACGGAAATTGAGTCGCCCGAGTGAATTCCGGCACGGTCAATATGCTCCATAATTCCGGGAATTAAGATGTCGTTTCCATCACAAATTGCATCGACTTCAACTTCCTGACCCATAAGATATTTGTCAACAAGAACAGGATGTTCATTAAGGTCTGGTATTGTGCGGGTTATGATGTCCATAAACTCACGGATGTCATCGTCGCTGACTGCAATTTGCATTCCTTGTCCACCAAGAACGTAGCTCGGACGAACAAGAACAGGATAACCAAGTGCGTGTGCTGCAACAAGTGCCTCTTCTTCGGTAAATACTGTCTGACCATTTGGTCTGTCAATATGGCAGGCTTCAAGAATTTCGTCAAATCTTTCTCTGTCCTCGGCGGCATCAACGTGGTCTGCATCTGTTCCGAGAATTGTAACACCGAGGTCATTTAAAGCCTTTGTAAGCTTAATTGCCGTTTGACCTCCAAACTGAACGATTGCACCGTCCGGCTTTTCAAGCTCAACAATATTTGCAACATATTCGGGAATAAGAGGCTCAAAATAGAGCTTGTCTGAAACGTCAAAGTCGGTTGAAACTGTTTCTGGATTGTTGTTTACGATGATTGTTTCGCAGCCGGCTTTTCTAAGTGCCCATACGCTGTGAACAGAACAGTAGTCAAACTCAATGCCTTGACCTATTCTTATAGGTCCTGAGCCTAAAACAAGTACCTTTTTACGGTCTGAGTGTACCTCAACTTCATTTTCGACACCGTAATCAGAGTAATAATAAGGAGTTTGAGAGGCAAATTCCGCTGCGCAGGTGTCAACAACGGAGAACGACGCTTTGATGTTCCATCTGTCTCTCATGTTTTTTACGGCACTTTCTGAAATGCCTATGTTTTTGGCAATAACAGTATCGGTAAAGCCCATTTGCTTTGCCTTTAACATTGTTTCCTTATTGCAAACACCGCTTGCAAGAGTTTTTTCCATATCAACAATGTTTTTAATACGGTTTAAGAACCACATATCAATTCTTGTAATTTCGTGAATTTCTTCAAGTGTAATTCCGTTAAAAATAGATGCGGCAAGAACATATAAACGATAGTTGTCAACATTGTGAATAAGCTCTAAAAGCTCGTCCTTGTCTTTCTTAACGTATTCGTCAACAAGCAGGCTTTGACGATTTTCTTCAAGCGAATGAAGTGCCTTGTGAAGTGCAGCTTCAAACGAACGGGAAATTGCCATAACTTCACCTGTTGCCTTCATCTGAGTGCCGAGAGTTCTTTTGGCAGTAACAAATTTATCAAAAGGAAACTTAGGTATTTTAACAACGCAGTAGTCCAGTGCAGGCTCAAAGCTTGCATAGGTTGTTCCTGTAACTGCATTTTTAATTTCGTCAAGTCCAAGACCCAAAGCGATTTTTGCGGCAACTCGGGCAATAGGGTATCCTGTTGCCTTTGAAGCAAGAGCAGATGAACGTGAAACTCTTGGATTAACCTCGATAACGGCATACTGGAATGAGTCAGGATTAAGTGCAAACTGAACATTGCATCCGCCTTGAATTCCAAGTGCAGAAATGATGTTGAGTGCCGAAGAACGAAGCATTTGGTAGTCCTTGTCCATAAGGGTCTGCGAAGGTGCAACAACAATTGAATCTCCGGTATGAACTCCGACAGGGTCAAGGTTTTCCATATTACAAACGGTTATACAGTTGCCTTTTGAATCACGCATAACCTCGTATTCTATTTCTTTCCAACCTGAAATGCATTTTTCGATAAGAACCTGATTAACTCTTGAAAGACGTATTCCGTTTGCCGATATTTCTCTGAGCTGCTCTTCATCATAAGCAATACCACCGCCTGTTCCACCGAGTGTGTATGCAGGTCTTACAATTACGGGATAGCCGATTTTTGAAGAAAAGTCTACGGCATCTTCAACGGTTTCAACAACAAGAGAGTCAATACAAGGCTCGCCTATTCTTTCCATAGTATCTTTAAACTCTTGTCTGTCCTCAGCCATTTTAATGGCACGGGAGTTTATACCGATAAGCCTTACGTTATATTTTTCAAGTATGCCCAGCTCTTCAAGCTCCATAGCGATGTTGAGTCCTGTTTGACCGCCAAGCGTAGGAAGAATTGAGTCGGGCTTTTCTGTTTCGATTATTTTTGTAAGTGTTGGAATTGTAAGTGGTTCAATATAAACTTTGTCTGCAATATCTTTATCGGTCATAATTGTTGCAGGGTTTGAGTTTACAAGAACAACCTCAACACCCTCTTCGTGAAGAGAACGACAGGCTTGAGTGCCTGCATAGTCAAATTCGGCAGCCTGACCGATAATGATAGGGCCGGAACCGATTACCATAACTTTTTTTATGCTTTTATCAATCACAGTAATGCCCCCTCTCAATCATCTTTAAAAATCTGTCGAACAAGAACGAAGAATCGTGAGGACCGGGAGATGCTTCGGGGTGGAACTGAACTGTAAAGATAGGTCTTCCTTCATATACAATACCCTCAACAGTACCGTCGTTTACGTTTATACAGTTTACTCTTGCACCTTTAGGAAGATTGTTCTCAGACACCATATATCCGTGGTTTTGAGATGAAAGGTATGTTCTGTCCTCGTCTATAAATTTAACAGGGTGGTTTGCACCTCTGTGTCCATATTTCATTCTTTCTGTGGTAGCTCCCTGCGAAAGAGCCATAAGCTGATGTCCGAGACAGATTGCAAAAATCGGAATACCGGAATTTGCAAGAATTTTTATCTCGTTGATTATATCAACACAGTCGGCAGGGTCTCCGGGACCGTTGCTCAGCATAATTCCATCTGGCTTGCTGTCGATAATTTCCTTGGCAGATGTGTGGCAAGGAAATTCCGTAACTACACATCCTCTGTCTGCAAGAGATTTTGCAATGTTACGTTTTGTTCCAAAATCCATAAGTGCGATTTTGTATCCGCTATTGTCTTTTCCAACAATATCTTTTTCGTTAATACTTACTGATTCAACAAGCTTTTCCTGCTTAAAATCCTTTATTTTTTCAAAAAGGCGTGGCATATCCGAAATATCATCGGTAATAATGCCACGCATTGTTCCGCTTTCACGGAGTCTTTTTACAATTGAACGAGTATCAACACCTGAAATACAAGGGATGCCAAATTCAACAAGCACGCTTTCAAGTGATGCATCACAGCGGAAATTAGAAGGAGTATCGCAAAGCTCATGAACAATAAAAGCACACGGCTGAAGTCTAATAGATTCAAAATCCTCACGACTGATACCATAATTACCAATCATAGGATAAGTCATTACAACACCTTGACCAGCGTAAGAGGGGTCAGTTAAAATCTCTAAATACCCGGTCATTGAGGTGTTAAAAACAATTTCACAAACTGTCTCTTTAAAAGCACCTTTTTGTGTGCCCTCGTAAATCGTGCCATCTTCAAGAACTAAAAATGCAGACACCAAAGCTTCACCATACCTTTCCAAATTAGGAGTACTATATTTATAAGTAAATAATAAACATTAAAAAATAGCTGCAAAATATAAGCTTATCTGCCTCTACTAAACATCAAGTTTATCATATCATTTTAACAAATTCAATATTCTTTTTTTAGAAATAAAAAGTCTGTCAATATTTCCAATTTAAGAGTGAAAAAGGATATGATAATTGTCAAAATAACAACTGCAAAAATGAGGTTAGTCAAAATAAACATAATATGGTTGAAAAAAAATAATATAGTGCTATTATTGCTATTGATTTCTTGTATTTTGTAATGTTATACTTAATAAGTATTTTTTGAAAATGAAAGAATTTTTTGTCTGGGGGAGATATGATGATATTCACAAAAATGCAGGGAGCGGGTAACGACTATGTCTATGTAAACTGCTTTAAAGAAAAAGTGAATAACATTAACAGAGCAGCCCAAATAGTCAGCGACCGCCATTTCGGCATAGGTTCAGACGGTTTGGTGCTTATTCTTCCATCAGATGTTGCGGACTTTAAAATGGATATGTACAATGCAGATGGTTCGCAGGGCAAGATGTGTGGAAACGCAATCCGCTGTGTTGCCAAATACGTGTACGACAATAGAATGACTGATAAAAATGAAATTTCAATAGAGACTTTAAGTGGCGTAAAACATATTAAAGTGGAAACCGAAAACGAAAAGGTCGTAAGAGCGACTGTCAATATGGGTCAGCCGATAATTAAATCTTGTGAAATCCCAACAAATTTTGACTCGGACAAAGTTGTTGACACTGAAATTTCGGTAGAGGGTGTTTCAGTAAATGTAACTTGCGTTTCAATGGGAAATCCGCATTGCGTAACATTTGTGCCTGACGTTTCATCGTTAAGGCTTGAAAGTATCGGACCCGGTTTTGAAAATCACGAATTATTTCCGGACAGAATAAACACAGAGTTTGTTGAAATTGTCGATAGTAAAACAATTAAAATGCGTGTTTGGGAACGTGGTTCCGGAGAAACACTTGCCTGTGGAACAGGTGCTTGTGCAAGTGTGGTTGCTTGCATACTTTGCGGACATTGTAAAAAAGATGAGGACATAAAAGTGGTTTTGCTTGGTGGAGAGCTTACAATTAAATGGGACAGTGAGTCTGACAATGTGTTTATGACAGGTCCTGCAACAACAGTGTTTACAGGAGAAATTGATATATAATATTGCAAGAGGTGCAAAAAATGAAAATTAACGAAAACTTCCTAAAACTTCAAAGCAGTTACCTTTTTTCAATAATGGGTAAAAAAGAGAGAGAGTACAGAGCGGCAAATCCCGATGCAAACATTATAAAGCTTGGAATAGGCGACGTTACACGTCCACTTCCAAACGCAGTAATAGATGCAATGCACAATGCTGTTGACGATATGGGAAATGAAAAAACATTTCACGGTTATCCGCCGGAGTACGGAATGGACTTTATCGTTAATAAAATAAAAGAGTATGATTTTGAGTCAAGAGGAGTAAAAATTGACACAGATGAAATCTTTTTAAGTGATGGTGCAAAGAGCGATACAGGCAACATCGGAGACATCTTTTCAAAAGACAATATCGTTGCTGTTTGCGACCCGATTTATCCTGTTTATGTTGATACAAACGTAATGTCAGGAAGGTCAGGCGACTTGCTTGAAAGCGGAAGATGGAGCAAGTTCGTGTACTTAAATTGCACAGAGGAAAACAACTTTTTGCCTGAAATTCCAAAAGAAAAAGCAGATATAATCTATCTTTGCTTTCCAAACAACCCAACAGGAATGGTTGCAACAAAGCAAGAGCTTAAAAAGTGGGTTGATTATGCAAACGAAAATGGCAGCGTAATTCTCTTTGATGCAGCTTACGAGGCGTTTATAACACAGGACGATGTTCCACATAGCATTTTTGAAATTGAGGGAGCAAAGACCTGTGCAATAGAATTCAGAAGCTTTTCAAAAACAGCAGGATTTACAGGAGTTCGTTGTGCTTATACTGTTATTCCTAAGGAGCTTAAATGCGGTGATGTATCGCTGAACAGCCTTTGGGCAAGAAGACAGGCAACAAAGTTTAACGGAGTTTCATATATAACTCAGCGTGCAGCAGAAGCTGTATATAGCGATGAGGGACACAAGCAGGTTATGCAGACTATTGAATATTACAGAAATAATGCAATGGTTATTGCTGAAGGTCTTAAGAGCATAGGCATTAAGGTATGGGGAGCAACCAATTCACCTTACGTTTGGTTTAAGGTACCGGATGGCTTTACATCTTGGGAGTTCTTTGATGCTCTTCTTAATAAAATTCAGATTATCGGAACACCGGGTTCAGGCTTTGGTCCTGCCGGCGAAGGATTTTTCAGATTAACGGGCTTCGGCAGTGCGGAAAAGACGCTCGAAGCTGTTGAAAGAATAAAGAACGCAAAATTTTAAGTCATTGGAAATAATCAGGAGGTAAAAACACTATGCAAAAGCTTGAGATGTTGTACGAAGGAAAAGCAAAGAAGGTTTATCTTACAGATGATGAGGATACATTAATTGTAGACTATAAGGACGATGCAACTGCATTTAACGGACTTAAAAAGGGCACAATTTATGGTAAGGGCGTAATCAACAATAAAATGTCTAACTTTATGTGCAAAATGCTTGAAGAGCAAGGCATAAAGACACATCTTGTTGAAGAGCTTAATGACAGAGAAACAGCAGTAAGAAAAGTTCAGATTGTTCCGCTTGAGGTTATCATACGTAATAAAGCAGCGGGTTCAATGGCAAAAAGACTCGGTCTTGAAGAGGGTCAAAAGTTGCTTTGCCCTGTTGTTGAGTTCTCTTATAAGGACGATGCACTCGGAGACCCAATGATAAATGATTCTCATGCACTTGCATGTGGTTTTGCAACACAGGAAGAAATTGATAAGATAAAAGCAATGGCACTTAAAATTAATGATATAATGAAAGCATATCTTGAAACTAAAAATGTTGAGCTTATTGACTTTAAGCTTGAGTTTGGACGTTTTAAAGGCGATATAATCCTTGCAGATGAAATTTCACCTGACACCTGTCGTTTTTGGGATATGGATACCCACGAGAAGCTTGACAAAGACCGTTTCCGTAGAGATATGGGAAGTGTTGAAGAGGCTTATGAGGAAATGGCAAAAAGACTTGGCTTAAAGTAATTCTTTAACTTCTACATATTTTTTCGAGGTGATTTTGTGCCATATACGGATATTCCGTTTGACACCTTGCATGAAGAATGCGGCGTTTTTGGGATTTATGGTGATGATGCCATAAAGCCATCAGTTGCAACGTATCTCGGACTTTATGCTCTTCAACACAGAGGGCAGGAAAGCTGTGGTATTGCTGTAAGCGATATGGGTGTTATTACCACATACAAAGATATGGGACTTGTTGGTGAAGTGTTTAACGACGATGTACTTGCAACCCTTAACGGTCAAATAGCAATAGGACATATAAGATATTCAACCGCAGGTGCAAGTGAAGTGCAAAATGCACAGCCACTTGTTTTAGGCCATAAAAACGGAAGAATAGCAATAGCACATAACGGGAATCTTACAAATGCAGATGAAGTAAGAGAGGAATTGTCCCAGAATGGTGCAATGTTTCATACAACTATTGATTCAGAGGTTATTGCACACGTTGTTGCTCAGGAAAGAATAAATGCACCAAGCATTGAAATTGCTGTTCAAAGGGCAACTAAACGAATAAAAGGTGCTTACTCTTTGGCTGTAATGAGTCCTACAAAGCTTGTACTTGCAAGAGACCCTAATGGATTTCGACCGTTGGTTTTAGGAAAAAAGGGTAATTCATATATCGCAGCTTCAGAAACTTGTGCACTTGACGCAGTCGGAGCTACCTTTATTCGTGATATTGAACCCGGCGAGATTGTTGTTATAAATTCGCAGGGAGTAAAGAGCCTTAAATCAAATTGTTCTTGCAAAAAGAGCATCTGTATTTTTGAATATATTTATTTTGCAAGGTCAGACAGTATTATCGATGGCATACCCGTTCATCAGTCAAGGCTAAAAGCAGGCTCTTTGCTTGCAAGACAAAATCCGGTTGATGCAGATATGGTAATCGGTGTTCCTGATTCGGGACTTGATGCAGCAATAGGCTATGCAAACGAGAGTGGAATACCTTATGGAATAGGCTTTACTCGCAACAACTACGTTGGAAGAACCTTTATAAAGCCAACACAGAGCGAAAGAACAACCAGTATTGGCATAAAATTAAATGTTGTTAAGCAGACTGTTGCAGGAAAGCGTATAATAATGGTAGACGATTCAATAGTAAGAGGTTCTACCAGTGCAAACATAGTTAAGGCACTGAAAAATGCAGGGGCAACTGAAGTTCACGTTCGTATCAGTTCACCTACAATTCATTATCCCTGCTATTTCGGAACAGACATTCCAACCCGTGAAGAGCTTACGTCAAACCATAACTCGGTTGACCAGCTTTGCAAACTAATCGGAGCGGATTCTCTTAGCTTCCTTGACAAAAACTCTCTCGGAGAGCTTATAAATACAAATGAAAAGACATATTGCGATGCCTGCTTTACAGGTGAATATCCAATAGATATAAAGAAAGGAATGGTTGAAAATGATTAAGGACGTTTATGAAAGTCCGTTAAATTCTCGCTATTCAAGTGCAGAAATGAAATATATCTTCTCACCTGATTTTAAATTCAGAACGTGGAGAAAACTCTGGATAGCTTTAGCAGAGGCAGAGCAAGAACTCGGACTTAATATTACAGACGAGCAGATAGAAGAGCTTAAGGCACATAAAGATGAAATTAATTATGAGGTTGCAGCAGAACGTGAAAAGCTTGTAAGACACGATGTAATGGCACACGTTTATGCTTATGGTACTCAGTGTCCAAAGGCAAAGCCGATAATTCATCTCGGTGCAACGTCTTGCTATGTTGGAGATAATACGGATATAATAATAATGACACAAGCTTTAAACCTTGTTAAAAAGAAGATGATAAATCTTCTGGACAGGCTTTCAAAGTTTGCAGTAGAATATAAAGACCTTCCTTGTCTTGCATTTACTCATTTTCAGCCTGCACAGCCAACAACGCTTGGAAAAAGAGCAAGCCTTTGGCTTCAGGATTTGCTTATGGATTTTGATGCCATTGAGTATCAGATAAGCTGTATGAAATTGCTCGGTTCAAAAGGAACAACAGGAACACAGGCAAGCTTTATGGAACTTTTCGATGAGGATACAGACAAGATTAAACAGCTTGATAATAAAATTGCAAAAAAGATGGGCTTTAAAGATTGTTTTGCCGTTTCAGGACAGACATATCCAAGAAAGCTCGATGCTCAAGTGCTTGCAACCTTAAGTGGCATTGCACAGTCAGCTTCAAAGTTTTCAAACGACCTTCGTTTGCTTCAGCATTTAAAAGAAGTTGAAGAGCCTTTTGAAAAGAACCAAATCGGTTCTTCCGCAATGGCATACAAACGTAATCCTATGAGAAGCGAAAGAATAACATCGCTTTCAAGATACGTTATAGCAGATTATCTTAACCCTGCAATGACGGCATCAACTCAGTGGTTTGAAAGAACACTTGACGACTCTGCAAACAAGAGAATAAGCGTTGCAGAGGCATTCCTTGCAATTGATGCAATTCTTGAACTTTATATAAATGTTGTAACGGGTCTTGTGGTTTATCCAAAGATTATAGAAAAGCATTTAATGGCAGAACTCCCGTTTATGGCAACTGAAAACATAATGATGACTGCGGTTAAAAAGGGTGGAGACAGACAGGAACTTCACGAGAAAATTCGTGTCCATTCAATGGCGGCAGGAAGAGTTGTAAAAGAGCAGGGCGGAGCAAATGATTTGCTTGAAAGAATAGCTGCTGACGAGTCGTTCGGTATGACGATTGAAGAACTTAATGCGGTAATGCAGCCTGCAAACTTTGTTGGTCGTGCACCACAGCAGACTCAAGAATTTGTAGACGAACAGGTAAAGCCTGTTATAGAAAAATACAACGACCTTTTAGGCATAGAAGTAGAAATAAAAGTCTGACAGAAAAAGCAAAATTTTCGGAGGTGCTTTAGTTGGTAAGAGCAATTGTAGGAGCAAACTGGGGAGACGAAGGTAAGGGCAAAATAACCGATATGTTTTCATCTTCATCAGACATTGTAATTCGTTTTCAGGGCGGTGCAAATGCAGGACATACCATAATCAATGAATATGGTAAGTTTGCACTTCATCAGATGCCATCTGGAATATGCAGTCAAAATACCGTAAACATTATCGGCAACGGTGTTGCACTTGATGTTACAAAGTTTATGAACGAGCTTGACGAAGTTGTGGCAAAGGGTGTTCCAATGCCAAAGATAATGATATCTGAACGCACACAGCTGGTAATGCCATACCATGTTTTGTTTGATGAATATGAGGAAGAACGTCTCGGAGACAGAAAGTTCGGCTCAACCAAGTCGGGCATAGCCCCGTTTTATTCCGACAAATATGCAAAAACAGGCTTCCAGGTATCAGAGCTTTATGATGACGACTATCTTAAAGAAAAGATAGAAAGAGTTTGCGAAGTTAAAAATCTTCTTCTTGAACACGTTTATCACAAGCCGTTGATTGATACTCAGGAGCTGTTTAATACACTTGTTGAGTACAGAGAAAAGATAAGACCTTTTGTAGGCGATGCAACAACCTTTGTACGCAATGCAATTAAAGAGGGTAAAACTGTATTGCTTGAGGGTCAACTCGGTTCTCTTCGTGATCCTGATGCAGGTATCTATCCAATGGTAACATCGTCTTCGACACTTGCAGGATACGGTGCTGTCGGAGCAGGAATACCTCCTTATGAGATTAAGGATATAATTGCAGTTACAAAGGCATATTCAAGCTGTGTTGGCACAGGAGAGTTTGTAAGCGAAATCTTCGGCGATGCTGCTCAGGAGATGAGAGTACACGGCGGAGATGCAGGAGAATTCGGAGCAACAACAGGCAGACCAAGAAGAATGGGCTGGTTCGACTGTGTTGCAACTCGCTATGGCTGTGCTGCACAGGGTGCAACTCAGGTTGTACTTACGGCACTCGATTGTCTTTCATACCTTGAAGAAATACAGCTTTGCACAGGCTATGAAATCGACGGTGAAATAGTAAAAGATTTCCCTGTAACTTCAAAGCTTGCAAAGGCAAAGCCTGTACTTGTAACACTTAAAGGCTGGAATAAGGACATTAGAGGCATAAAAGAGTTTGACAAGCTTCCTATTGAAACACAGGAATATGTTAAATTCATTGAAAAAGAGATACAGGTACCGATTACAATGGTCTCAAACGGACCTAAGAGAGACGAAATTATAATAAGATAACAAGGGGTTTTATGCTTATGTATGAGTCAATATTGGTACTCGATTTTGGCGGACAATACAATCAGCTTATTGCTCGTAGAGTAAGAGAACAGAATGTTCACGCTGAAGTGTTGCCATATACAACACCAATTGAAAAAATCAAAGAAAAAGGATATAAAGGTATAATCTTTACAGGCGGACCTAATAGCGTTTACGATGAAAAATCACCGCATTATTCTGCCGAAATTTTAAACCTTGGTATCCCCGTGCTTGGAATTTGCTATGGAGCTCAGCTGATTACCTATATGGAAAACGGTAAAATCGTAAGTGCTGAAAACAATAGCGAATATGGTTATGTAAAGCTTGACCTAAAAGAGAGTAAACTCTTTAAAGATGTTGAGCAAAACAGTAGCTGCTGGATGAGCCACACCGATTATATAAGTGAAGCTCCAAGCGGATATAAAATTGTTGCAACAACAGCTTCTTGTCCTTGTGCAGCAATGGAAAATGAGAGTAAAAAGATATATGCAGTTCAGTTTCATCCAGAGGTAACTCATACTCAATACGGAACAGAAATGCTTAGAAACTTTTTGTTTGATGTCTGTGGCTGTAAGGGCGATTGGGTGATGACCGATTTTGTTGCTCAATCAATTGAGAAATATAGAAAAGAGCTTGGCGACAGTAGGGTTCTTTGTGCTCTTTCAGGTGGAGTTGACAGCTCCGTTGCAGCAGTTTTACTTCATAAGGCTATCGGTAAAAACTTAACCTGCATATTCGTTGACCACGGACTTCTCCGTAAGGATGAGGGAGATACGGTTGAAAGAGTTTTCAAAGAGCAGTTCGATATGAACCTCATTAGAGTAAATGTTGAAGACAGGTTTTTGGGTAAGCTTGAAGGAGTAACCGAGCCGGAGCAAAAGCGTAAAATTATCGGTGAGGAATTTATAAGAGTTTTTGAGGCAGAATCCGCAAAACTCGGAAAAATGGATTACCTTGTTCAAGGAACAATTTATCCGGATGTTATAGAAAGTGGTGCAGGAGATGCATCTGTTATAAAGAGCCATCACAATGTTGGCGGACTTCCAGAAGATATAGACTTCAAGGGCATAATAGAACCTCTTCGTGATTTGTTTAAGGATGAGGTAAGAAAAGCAGGCTTGGAACTTGGAATTCCAGCAAACCTTGTTTGGCGTCAGCCATTCCCAGGCCCGGGACTTGCAATAAGAATAATGGGCGAAATAACAAGAGACAAGCTTGAAATTCTTCGTGATGCAGATGCAATATTCCGTGATGAAATTGCAAAAGCAGGGCTTGAGAAGGATATAAGCCAGTACTTTGCAGTCCTTACCAACGTAAAAAGCGTTGGAGTTATGGGCGATGCAAGAACTTATGACTATACGGTAGCATTAAGAGCAGTTGTAACATCTGACTTTATGACGGCAGAATGGGCAAAAATCCCGTATGAGGTCTTAGCAACCGCTTCAAACCGCATAACAAACGAGGTTAAGAATGTCAATAGAATAGTCTATGACATCACCACCAAGCCCCCCGCCACTGTTGAGTGGGAATAAATCGTCAAGTCCCCAAAGTGACTTGAACACTGGGTTTCTTCGATTAATAACCCCAATTTGATAGCAAAATGATAGCAACCGCTAAAACGCATTTATTGTGCGTTTCCGACGGTTTGCAGGTACAAATTATCTAAATATATTCAAAAAGGCATTACTGACTTGAAAAAGTCGGTAATGCCTTTTTTGCGTTTATATATTTACTTTTAGAAAATCAAAGACCTTTGGATTATTGGTAATGTTTTCGGAAGTTAGAATTTCAAATAATATTTTACCCATCTCGTTCTTATCGGAAAAATTAAATGCATTATAGTCGTGATCATAATTTCCGTTTGATTTTTGAAGGTGAACACGATTTCTGAGGTCTTTCAACCTTTTAAGCGCAGGGTAAATTAAATGATCGATTTCCAATACTGAATGATGTTTGTTCAGAATATCAATTAAGCTGTTCAAATCCATTTGCAACTGATATTTGTCAACTGTCTTAAAGAGTTCGGTTTTCACCGTATATGATACACCAGAAAAATTCGTCTTACTCGACTGCGTTGTTCCCTGGCTCTCTAATGTGGAGGTTTTCCAATAACCATTTGATTTGATTATGTTAGAAAACAATCCTTCAAGAATTGACATCCCCGTAATAATGTATGTCTTATACAGCATTGTAACTATAACATCCGATAATTTAAGCTCAAAAAGTTCTTTTTCGAGGTATTCAAGGTATTGCATATTGTAAGCTAAATTACTCAGTAATGCAGATGCATTTTCAATTGTTTTGTCTATTTTAAATGCTGATTTATATGTTTCAACACTTTGCGGATACCAGCGAATTTTGCACTCATTACTCTCAATTAAAGTTTCAAAAGGTAAATCACTCATAGTTGACCCTATCCTTTCATGCTTAAGCAATATATTTACATATCTTTCAGCTTGTCTCTGAACGCATCCACCATTGTATCACTTAGTTCCTGTGACTGGACTTTGTGCCATTTTCCTGTGGTGTCATATTTCGGATAGTTATAACGCCATTTATCGTATTCGTCTTTTGTGATGTCGCCTGTTTTGTATTTTGCAGATTGTTCTGCCCAAGCAGAAATGAGTTCAGCAGTATCAGGATGTTCCGTTCCTTTGCTCTCAATATGAAGAACTGCTTCGCCATCAACCAGATCAACTTTCAAACCATACAAGTCCTCAATCGCAAAGAGTGTATGCATTAACCCTTGCTCACTTTCAATATCGGGAACAGATAGAGCTTGTGGAGATACTTCAAGCACTTCTGCTAATGTATTTGTTAAATCCTCTTTAGGCGTTCTTGTACCTGATTCGTACTGAGCCATACGGATGTCAGCCGTCTTTTCAGGAAAGCCGACCTGTATGCCTAAATACTTCTGTGTCATACCACATAGATTGCGAAAAAATCGTATTCTTTCACCGATTGCCATAGTGTTATCGCTCCTTAAAATACTTAATGTAATTAGTGTAGCACATATGCTTAATATGTGTCAAGATAAAATAAAACAAAAAAGTTTAATATTTTTCCAAAAACCACTTGACAATAGCAAATATGTTTAGTATAATGATAAAACACTAAGCTAATAAGCTTAGCTGAGACAGGATAACTGTCGCACATCACAGTAATGGTGTGTCCGCCCGGGCAAATCGGATGGCGGCAAGAAAGTACTTCCGACACTAAATAAGGGAGGACTATATAAAAAACAATAAAGGGGGTGAAATAATGGCAGATGCAATGTTTATGAGAGTTGAAGAAGTTGCAGAAGAAATGGGTGTTTCCGTTCCTTACGCATACAAACTCATTCGAAAACTTAATAAAGAACTTAAAGCAACCGGATGTATCACAATAGCAGGAAGGATTGACAGGAAATTCTTCCACGAAAAATTCTATTCTACTCAAAACGAAAGGGGCTGATTATATGGCAGCATTCAAAAACAATAAAACCGGGACTTGGTATGTACAGTTTCGTTACACAGATTGGAAAGGAGAACGCCAGCAAAAGTTTAAGCGAGGATTTGCTACAAAGAGAGAAGCTCAGGAATGGGAGCGAGAGTTCCTTATGCAAAAACAAGCAGATGTCACGATGACTTTTGAAAGCTTTGCGGAATTGTACGAAAAAGATATCAGACCAAGATTAAAGGAAAACACTTGGCTGACAAAGGAGAGCATTATTCAAAAGAAAATCCTGCCGTACTTCGGCAAACGCAAGCTTTGCGATATTACCGCTAAAGATGTTATTGAATGGCAGAATGAAATGCGAAGTTTGTCCGATAAAAGCGGAAAGACGTATTCCAAAACCTATTTGAAAACTGTACACAATCAATTAAGTTCGTTGTTTAATCACGCAGTCAGATATTATGGACTGAAATCCAATCCGGCGGCAATTGCAGGTAATATGGGCGTTGAGGAACGAAAAGAAATGTTGTTTTGGACACTTGAAGAATACAAAAAATTCTCCGAAGTGATGATGGATAAAACAATTTCATTCTATGCGTTTGAAATGCTCTATTGGTGCGGAATTCGCTTAGGTGAAATGCTGGCACTTACACCTAAGGACTTCAATTTCTTAACAGAAACCGTATCTATCAATAAATCATATCAGCGAATCAAAGGCAATGATGTTATTACCACACCGAAAACAAAGAAGAGTAACCGAATTATTAAAATGCCAAAATTCCTGTGTGAAGAAATGCGGGAGTATATCGGTAGATTTTACGGAGCTGGGGATGATGACAGAATCTTTCCTGTTACGAAAAGTTATATGCACCACGAAATGGACAGGGGCTCAGTTGAAGCAGGGGTCAAAAGAATACGAATTCACGATTTGCGTCATTCTCACGTTTCTCTATTGATAGAAATGGGATTTACAGCGTTAGCAATAGCGGATAGATTGGGACACGAAAGCATTGAGGTCACATATCGATATGCTCATCTGTTTCCAACCAAACAAACAGAAATGGCTGATAAGTTAGATTTATTAGGAAAAGGAGATTTTGAAAATGTCACTCAAAAATGAAGATAACCATAATCGTTGGAGAAACAAAACGGTAGCTTTCAGGGTATCACCTGAGGAGGACAAACAGATAGAAACTTTTGTGAGGCTCTCAGGACTAACCAAACAGGATTATATCACTCGCAGGCTTCTCTGTCAGGATGTAACTGTACAAGGCAATCCGAGGGTATATAAGGCTCTGAGAAACGAATTAGCCACTGTGCTTGACGAACTGAAAAGAGTTGAAGCAGGCAGTGACATTGATGATGAACTTCTCGATGTTATCGAGTTTATTTCCGTAATAATGAACGGACTAAAGGAGGAATCAGAATGACTTATGAAAAAGAAATGACCGCTCCAGTTGCATCTGTTGGCGCAGATGCGGAGCAGTCATCACAAATATGTACTGACTATAGTATAACCGATAATTCTGAAAAACTCAATGATTATGAAGAATTTTTTAGACAACAGCAAAAGGAAATGCTTCGACAGATGGATCCGTCCTATCTGAAGACAGTAACGATGACGGAACTTTATGATAATGTTTTTGAAAGTGGAACTGAAATAATTGAAGGCTTGCTATACCAAGGAGCGTATCTGTTCGTCGGCTCACCCAAGGTCGGAAAAAGTTTTATGATGTTGCAGCTTGCGTATCACATCAGCACAGGAAAGCCGTTGTGGAATTACAAGGTAAGGCAAGCACCTGTTCTGTATTTTGCTCTGGAAGATAACTATGCAAGACTTCAGCGCAGGTTGTACAAAATGTTCGTCACAGAAGAAACAGGTAACCTTTATCTCGCCACAGAGGGCAAGACGTTGAATGGTGGCTTGGATGAGCAGATAAGAGGCTTTATGCAGGAACACCCTGACACCGGTTTAATTATCATTGATACGCTCAAACGAGTTCGTGAAAGCGGAGGTGGAGAATATAGCTACAGCAACGATTATGATATTGTGGCTCATCTGAAATCTATAGCGGACAGCTACAAGATTTCTATGCTGATTGTTCACCACACCCGAAAAGAAATGGGCGAAGATATTTTTGATTCAATCTCAGGTACAAACGGTTTGCTTGGCGCAGCTGACGGAGCGTTTCTTCTCTGTAAAAAGAAGCGTACTTCAAATGAAGCAGTTATGGATGTTACAGGGCGTGACCAGCAAGATATGCGTTTGCACCTAAGCAAAGATCCACAGCGTTTAGTTTGGAATTTAGAACAAGCCGAAACAGAATTATGGGTAGAACCGCCGGAGCCTTTGCTTGAGAAAATTTCGGAAATTTGTTTTTCGGATAGTGATAGTTGGTGTGGAACAGCAACAGAGCTTTGCGAAAAGCTTAGAGTTGATATGAAGCCAAATGTTTTAACAATGCGTTTGAATGTAAATGCAAGTCGTTTATTAAAAGAATACGGCATTCGTTATGAAAGCACACGCAGTCACGGCGGAAGAAAAGTATCTCTTGTAAAACAAACGGCGTGACGATGCGTGACGGTCGTGTCGATGTTTCAGGGAGTGGGTGCGGTGTCCAAAACACCGTCACCATCGACACGGACCGTCATGGATAAAGTTTAGCAGAGAGTACAGAGAGTGCCTCTTTAAAGGCAACTCTTTGTCCCTCGGAGAGCGCAAAACCCGGCACGGGTTGCATTTTTGATGGGCTTGCCTGTCAAAAGTGCTTTTACGTTACTCTTGACAAGAGTAACAGAACCGAGAACGGTATTCTTACAAAGAAAGGGCGTGATTTTATGCAACGAACAATCAGCGTAATGGTGGGGAAAGGCTCTGTCAACCACAACAGCCGCAAATTCAAGGCAGAAAATGTTGACGGTGAACGCTCCTGCTTAAATATAGATTACTGCAATGAAAGTATAAAACGAGTGTACCACGAACTGTTTGATGATGCACTCAAGAAATACAATGATAAGCAGACACGAGCCGACAGGCAAATTGATAATTACTACGAAAAAATCCAAAGCGGAAAGCAAGAAAAACCTTTTCACGAAATTATTTTGCAGGTCGGCGATATGGAGAATATGAGTTCCATTGGAGAGAATGCAGAGCTTGCAAGAACAGTTTTGGATGAGTATTATCACGGATTTCAGGAACGAAATCCATCACTCAGAGTGTTCTCCACACATCTTCATATGGACGAGGCAACGCCACATTTGCACATTGATTTTGTACCGTATACGACCGGAAGCAGTCGTGGATTGGAAACCAGAGTGTCATTAAAACAAGCACTTGCTACGCTTGGTTTCAAGGGTGGTACACGCAGAGAAACTGAGTGGTCGCAGTGGGTACAGTCCGAAAAAGAACAACTTGCAAAGGTTATGGAATGCTACGGAATTGAGTGGGAGCAGAAAGGAACACACGAAAAACACAAGACAGTTTCTGAGTTTAAGCTGCAAGAAAAATCAAAAGAGCTTGAAGCTTTGGAAGCAAAAATTGAAGATAAATCAAAAGAATTGCACAGCGTAGCGGAGCGTGTAAATGATTTTCAGAAGTCTGAGAAAGGCCTCACTGAATTCAGTGAATCGATTGAAAACGACCCTGAATATCAGTTGCCCGAGCCACAAGGTCTTATGTCTGCAAAGAGCTATAAGACAAGATTTGCGGAGCCTGTCATAAATAAATTGAAATCTCTTGCTAAATCTGTGATGGTTAGGTTCTTCAATATGCGTGATGATTACAACAGGCTTAATCGCTATAACGGTCAATTATACTCTGAAAACGAGCACCTAAGAGGTGATAACGAAACTCTTAAATCAGAAAATTACAAACTAAAACAACAGAATATGGATTATAAATTACTCCGTAAATTTTTCGGAAATGAAGCAATAGACAAGCTTTTGGAACAGGCAAAACAGCCCAAGCAGCGTGTAAAACGCTTTGGAAATAAGGATAATTTTGAAAGGTAGGAAAGACAAATGGCAAAGACAATCTTTGAAGAAATGGGCGGCACATACACACGGCAGGGAGATTATTTTCTCCCAGACTTGAAACTTCCAGAGGGTGAGCAAAAGTCAATCGGCGTATGGGGACAAACGCACAGACGATTCCTTAAAGAAAATCACAAGGTATTGTATATGAATCTTCTAACCTCCGGCAAACTCAACACTTATCTTGCAGACATTGATGAGCAGGCAGAAGAAATGTTTTCTCGGCGGGTAAAACAACTTGCCGAAAAAGAAAATGTTACGGAAAAACTAAAAGCAGAAAATCAAATGTTATGGGTGCAGAGGATAAACAATATCCGCAACAGAGCTATGGAAGTTGTGAATTCAGAGCTTATTTTTACACTGTAAACAAAGCATAACGCAAAAACGGGGTGGTGAGGGTAAATACCTTACTACCTCGTTTTTTTGCGTTATAAACGGCTTGAAATAGATGTTTTTAACCCTCTATTTGTCTACATCGAAAGAGTTGACGAATGGAAATATAAAGACCTTGACTATGAAATTCTATGGGTTACGAATGGCTGTATATCGACATTTATAAAGGCTGCTTTTCCGATTCTCTATCGAATAATTACATAGCTAATTGTAAATAAAGTTGCACTTTCGTGCAATTTATATTGTAAAATCAGACTGAGCATGCTATAATGAAACCATAAAATTTTCTTTTGACATTAAGGAGTTGCAATATGGCTGTAAGTTATAATAAACTTTGGAAGTTACTCATAGATAAAAATATGAAAAAGAAAGATTTGAGAGAAGCAGCCGGAATAAGTAATTCTCTCATTGCTAAGCTTGGCAGAAATGAAAATGTAACTGTTGAAGTTTTGGCTAAAATATGCGCCGCCCTTGATTGCGGTATGGATGATATTATGGAATTGATTTCTGATGATAGACAAGCTATTTAAGGATGGTAAAGGTAATGAAAACAAATTGTAAGCCAACATATATTAGCTTGTTCAGTAGTGCTGGAGTTGGTTGCTATGGTTTTAAAATGGAAGATTTTGATTGCGTAGCAACGAACGAACTGATTACAAGAAGATTAGATATTCAGCGATATAATCACAAATGTAAATATGAAAGTGGATACATTTGTGGCGATATAACTGATAATTCGACAAAGGACATTTTATATTCACAGATTGATTTGTGGAAGAAAAAAGAAAGCACATCACGAATTGATGTTATCGTTGCAACTCCACCTTGCCAAGGAATGTCTGTTGCAAATCACAAAAAAAGCACAAATGAAATTGTGCGTAATTCGTTGGTAATTGAGTCAATAAAAATCATCAAGCAGGTTAACCCTCGCTTTTTCATTTTTGAAAATGTTGCAGCTTTTATGAAAACAATATGTACTGATATTGATGGAGAAAACAAAACTATTGCAGCTGCCATTGAAAATAATTTAGGTCAAAATTATTCTTACACTTCTCGTATTATTAATTTTAAGAATTATGGAGCTTGTTCCAGCAGGCAAAGGACTGTTGTTATCGGAGTTTCTAAAGATTATGCGGATGAAGTATCGCCTTTAGAATTATATCCTGACATTGTTGAAGAACGCACGCTTAGAGAAGTTATAGGCGATTTAAAGCCGTTAAAAGAATTCGGTGAAATAGACAAAGATGATATTTATCATTCGTTTAGAACATATCCGGAACATATGAGAGCGTGGATTTCCAATATAAAAGAGGGCGAATCTGCATTTGACAATGCTGATGATATGAAAAAGCCACATAGAATTGTCGATGGTAAAATTGTAATTAATCAGCAAAAAAATGGTGATAAATACAAAAGACAGTTTTGGGATAAAGTTGGTCCTTGCATACACACAAGGAATGACCAAATGGCAAGTCAGAATACTGTTCATCCAAGCGATGATAGAGTATTCAGTATAAGAGAACTTATGCTCATGATGACAGTTCCGCACTCTTTCAAATGGGTTGAAACAGATTTTTCAGATTTGAATGCTCTTTCATTTGAGAAAAAACGAGCGTTTTTAAAGAAAGAAGAAATCAAGATTAGACAATCATTAGGCGAAGCCGTACCTACTATAATTTTTCAATCAATAGCAAAAAAAATAAAAGGGGCATTAAAGCATACGCCTCTCAATACAGCAATGATTAACAAATTGGTGTCGTCTAATGAATTAAGTGATATTGATGCTTTAAAATGTTTTATTTCTGCTAATTCTATGAATCTATCATCTGCAACATTGGGGCATATTGCCGAATTAGCTAATACGAACAGGACGGACAATGCTGCTTTCTTTACAAGTAAAACTCTCATTACTGAAATGATGAAAGCCCTGCCTGATACTGACAAAGAAATTGTCAGAATTCTTGAACCGTCTGTCGGAGTCGGTAACTTTATACCTCTTATTATTAAAAAGTTTGAGGGCAAAAGTATAGTTCTTGATGTAGTAGACATTGACAAGGATAGTTTAGA
>CAYMZO010000004.1:0-1302 GCA_964394885.1 uncultured Eubacteriales bacterium
GAAAATGACCAATAATCTAAATAGTTGATATGTAATTAAGTGTAGTGTATAATATATAGTCTAATAAAATATGTAAATCAGGTGATTAAATGGAGACAAAAGAGACTCCGATTGCTCAGGAATATAAATACGAGGGTAAGATAATAAATCTTCGTGTAGATAAAGCTATGCTTCCAAACGGAAAACAGGCAACAAGAGAGGTTGTTGAGCATCCGGGAGGAGTAACAGTGGCAGCTTTGACAGATAATAATGAGGTTGTACTGGTAAGCCAATTCCGTTATCCGTATATGCTTGATTTGCTTGAAACGCCTGCCGGAAAACTTGAAAAAGGTGAAAATCCGTTTTGTGCAGGAGTAAGGGAACTAAAAGAGGAGACAGGAGCAACGGCAGAACGTTATTTTGATTTGGGAAAGTTTTTTCCAAGCCCCGGTTACTGTGGCGAAATAATTCATCTGTACGCTGCAACAGGTCTTGAATTCTTTGAGCAAAATCTTGATGACGATGAGTTTGTAAACGTTAAAAAAATCCAGCTTGACAAGGCTGTTGAAATGATTTTAAACGGTGAAGTAAAAGACGGAAAGACTCAGGCTGTAATCCTAAAGCTTGATGCACTTTTAAAAATGAACAAGCTTTCGGATTTTGAAATTAAAAACTGGAGAGATATAAAATGAAATTAATTCTTGCATCTGCATCTCCAAGACGTAGTGAAATTCTTTCAAACGCCGGATACGGTTTTTATGTTTGTCCTTCTGAGGCTGATGAAAATATAACAGAGCAGTTGTCGCCTGCTGAGCTTGTAAAAGAGCTTGCAAGGCTGAAAGCAAGAGATGTTTTCAGCCGATACGGAGCAGATGATGTTGTAGTCTTGGGAGCGGACACAATCGTTGTTTTAAACGGACAAGTACTTGGAAAACCAAAGGATAAAAAAGAGGCATTTGAAATGCTTAGTTCTCTTTCGGGAAATAAGCACGAGGTGTATACAGGTGTTTGCGGAATTACAAAAAGTGAAGAAAAAGTCTTTCTTGAAACCACAGAAGTTAAATTCTTTGAGCTTACGGAAAGTCAGATAAATGCCTATATATCAACCGAAGAACCTATGGATAAAGCAGGTGCTTATGGAATTCAGGGAAACGGAAGTTTGCTTATTAAATCAATAAAAGGAGACTTTTATTCTGTTATGGGATTGCCGATAGCAAGAACTGCAAGATTGCTTAAATCCTTTGGAATTGAGAATTTTATGTTGTAATTTTTAAAATATAGCTCTTTTAAAACTTTTTAACAAAAAAACAATCAGTTTAACCG
>CAYMZO010000004.1:1312-22616 GCA_964394885.1 uncultured Eubacteriales bacterium
CATTATTCTATGCCTACTGAACAACAAAAAATTGATTTTAATCCCCGAAAGGAGTTATATAATTATGCTGTTTTCACAAGACATAGGAATTGACCTTGGAACTGCGAACACATTAGTATTTGTAAAGGGAAAGGGTATTGTTATTCGTGAGCCATCAGTTGTTGCTGTTGACGTGCGTTCAAACCCACCTAAAGTTGTTGCAGTTGGTGCAGAGGCAAAAGAAATGATTGGTCGTACACCCGGCTCAATAACAGCTGTCCGTCCTCTTAAAGACGGAGTTATTGCAGATTTTGATATTACTTCCGATATGCTCAAGGAGTTCATCCGCAGAGCAATGAGTTCTTCTCCGTTTACAAAGGCAAGAGTTATGATTTGTATCCCTTCAGGCGTTACAGAGGTTGAGCGTCGTGCTGTTCACGATGCAGCTCGTAGTGCAGGTGCAAGGCAGGTTAGCCTTATTGAAGAGCCAATGGCTGCGGCAATCGGTGCAGGCTTGCCGGTTGCAGAGGCAACAGGAAGTATGGTGGTTGACATCGGCGGTGGTACAGCTGAGGTTGCTGTTATATCGCTCGGAGACATTGTAACATCTTGCTCGGCAAGAGTTGCAGGAGACAGCTTTGATGATGCAATCATTGCATATATCAAGAAAAAATATAATCTTCTTATCGGTGAAAGAACATCAGAAGATATAAAAATAAAAATAGGCTCTGCATATCCTTATGAAGGTGAAGGAGCAATCGACGTTAAGGGACGTAACCTTATGGACGGACTTCCTAAGAACATCGAGATTACATCAGAAGAAATCAGAGAGGCACTTGCAGACAGTGTAAATCTTGTGCTTGATGCTATTCGTTCAACACTTGAAAAAACTCCTCCTGAGCTTGCAGCAGACATTATCGACCAGGGAATTATGCTAACAGGCGGTGGAGCATTGCTCAGAGGTCTTGATAAGCTGATTTCCGTTGAAACAAAAATGCCTGTACACATAGCTGAAAATCCGCTTGACTGCGTTGTTGACGGAACAGGTCTTTGCCTTGAGGACGACAGATTAAGTCTTACAAGTTCAAGAAATTACGATTAATAAAAGAATCTGCTCTACTTGTAAAAAGTAGGGCAGATGTTTAGGTGGTTATATGAAACGTTTTTTTAAAAGTAAGACGTTCAGAGTTATAATAGTTATATTGGTTGTGCTTATAATCGGCACAATTATTGCGGCGGTGTCTCTTAATGGAGCGTCGCCTTTTTCCTCTGCAACCGGAGCTGTGTTTGAGCCACTTCAAAGAGCATCGTCTTATGTTGGACAGGGGTTTAAAAAAATAGGCTCAAAATTCACCTCGTCATCAACCTATGAAAAGCAAATTGCAGAGTTGCAAAACGAAGTTGATGAATATAAAAATCAGCTTGTTGATTATGAACAGACCAAGCAGAAAATAAAGCTTTATGAGGATTTTCTTGAAATCAAGGAAACACATACAGATTTCAAGGTAGAACCTGCGGCTCTTATCGGAAGGGACGCTGCAAATGCGTTTTATTCCATTGTTATAAATAAGGGCTCAAAAGACGGAATAAGCAAAAATGACCCTGTAATCTGTGGCGACGGTCAGCTTGTTGGTGTTGTTACAAAAGTTGGCTCAACATATTCAGTGGTTTCAACAATATTTGACCCGTCGGTTAAAATAAGTGCCTATGAGGTCAGAACAAGAGAAACCGGATTTACAACAACTACTTCAGAGCTTACAAGAGAACAGCTTTGCAGGTTGTCCGGGCTTGACAGGAACACGTCAATAGCAACCGGCGGTATTGTATGCACTTCCGGAGTAGGCGGAATTTATCCAAGAGACCTTATCCTCGGAACTGTCAAGGAAGTTAAAAACGACAGCCACGACATATCCTCCTACGCAACAATCGTTCCGGGATTTAACATATCCAAGCTGGAAGATGTTTTGGTAATAACCGACTTTGAAGGACAAGGAGTAACCGTTTCGGAGGAATAAGCTATGAAAAAGACAAAATCTCATATTTATATTCGCCGAATTGTTTTGGTTATTTTAATTATATTAACCGCAATATTTCAAAACACGGCACATCTTTTTCCTACAATTTTTGGAATAAGAGCGTTCTTGCTTATTCCTGTTGTTGTGTGTATATCTATGTTTGAAAAAGATGTTGCAGCCTTTTATGGAACGTTTGCGGGATTAATGTGGGATATTACTTCTGCAACACCTGATGGTTTTAACACAATATTTTTAATGCTTATAGCAGCTTCCTGCGGAGCATTGATAAACTATATAATGAGAAATAATATCATAACGGCACTGCTTTTAACAAGCTGTTCGCTTTTGCTTTATTCACTTTGCTATTGGCTGTTTTTTATAGTGCCAATGGGATTCGAAGGCAGTTTGACAATGTTGTTTACATTTTACTTGCCGTGCTGTTTGTACACGATAATTTTTATGCCTATGTACTATTTCCTTATAAGAGAATTTATAAAGAAATTACGAAGTTCGCTACCTATGCAAAATAGAATTCAAAGACTATAAATTTTAAGTTGACATAATAAAAGAGGTGATTAAAATGAGAACAAAAGCTAATGGAAAGTCTGAGAGCAAAAAAGTTTCCAGAACAACGGTAATCAACGTAATCATTTTAATCGTCTTTATTGCCTTTTTGATAGCACTTATAAAAATTCAGCTTGTTGATAAGGACTTGTATTCAAAATCGGGCAATATAGTTTCGTCATATAATGTTGTAGTTGATTCTGCCAGAGGAGAAATTCTTGACAGAAACGGAAACCCTATCGTAACAAATCGTCAAAGCAATTCACTCGTATTCAATGCTGCATATTTTCCAAAAGGAAAAGAGCAGGAAAAAAGAAATAAGATAATATCAGGTCTTATAAAATTATTTGAAGAGAATGGACAGGCATATATAGACACCTTGCCAATAGTAATAAATGCAAACGGCGAGTATGCTTTTGCCGACGATAAGGAAGAGGAGATAGAATGGCTAAAATCCTCCGATATGCTTGACCTTAACAGTTATGCAACAGCAGATAATTGTATGAAGGCACTTGTTAAAAGATATAACCTTGAGAGCTATTCCAAGGAAGATGCAAGGAAGATTGCATCTGTTTGCGTCCAGATGAAAAAAGAGTATTTCAGCCAATCGTACCCATACACTTTTGCAGAGGACGTACCGACCGAACTTGTTGCAAAAATAATGGAGAATAGCGATTATTATAAGGGTGTAGAGGTAAATATTGAACCTTATAGAATTTATACCGACGGAACTCTGGCACCTCATATAATAGGAAGAATTGGCTCTATTTCAAGTGAAAAGTATGCCGAAAAGAAAAAGGAAACAGAATCAAAGGTTAAAAAGCTCACTGAAAAGGGAGCATCTCAAAGTGAAATTGAGTCTTTAAAACGAAACTCATATAAAATAACTGATTTATATGGCGAATTTGGTATTGAAAATTATGCAGAAGACTATCTTCGTGGAACACGAGGCGTTAAAACAGTAAGCACCGACGCCAACGGAAACGTGAGTGAAAAATATACTGTTGAGCCAAAACAGGGCGATACAGTTATTTTGACAATAGATAAAAATTTGCAAACCGTTGCACAGCAGGCACTTAAAAACAGAGTTGATACTCTGTCTGTTCAATCAAGGCTTCCTTGTGCTGCGGCAGTTGTTGTAATGAAGGTAGACACAGGTGAAATTCTTGCCTGTGCAACCTATCCGTCTTACGACATCTCAACATATCAGGAGAATTATGCAAGTCTGTCAAGCGACCCTCTTTCTCCACTTTGGAACAGAGCTTTAAAGAGTACCTACGAACCCGGTTCTACCTTTAAACCGCTTGTTGCAATGGCAGCACTCGAAAACGGAACGATAAACGAGAGCTTTACCTTTAGATGCCCTGGATATTACGACTTTTATAAAGATATGCGACCTTTTGAATGTCAGGGTGTACACGGAAGTGTAAATGTTGTTGAGGCTATAAATAAATCTTGCAACACCTTTTTCTATGAGACGGGACGATTACTCGGAATTTCAAAGATGAACGAGTACGGTTCAATGTTTGGTCTCGGTCAGGCAACGGGAGTTGAACTTCCGGAGGCACAGGGTGTTCTTGCAAGCAAGGAATACAGAGAGTCTGTGGGTGGAAAGTGGTATCCTGGAGATACAATTCAGGCTGCTATCGGCCAGTCAGATAACCTGTTTACACCTCTTCAGCTTGCAAACTATGTTTCTACAATCGCAAACGGAGGAACAAGATATGTACCTCATTTCATAAAGTCCGTAAAGAGCTATGATTACAAGACAACAGTTCTTGAAAAAGAGCCTGAAATTGCAGTCGAAACAGAGGTTTCACCAAGAACTCTTTCCCTTGTTAAAGAGGGTATGAGAAGAGTTGGAGCTGAGGGTGGATTTTGTTATAGGGCATTCAAAGATTTACCTGTGCAGGCAGCAGCAAAAACAGGTACTTCAACGGTTGTTAAGAAAATCAACGGGGAAAATATAAAGAGTAACAACGGTTTCCTTATTTCGTTTGCACCATACGAAAATCCTGAAATAGCAATTTCTGTTGTCGTTGAAACAGCAGATAAGGGTAGCCTTACAGCTGTTGTTGCAGCGGATATATATCAATATTATTTTTCGAATAAGGGTGTGGATGCAGCACCGTTATATAATCAGCTTTTATCATAATCAATGTCTTTGGGGGAAACAAAATGTCTGAAACAGTAGCAAAAAAGATAGTTTTTGCTTCCGGAAAGGGAGGCGTAGGCAAATCGACGCTTGCAACATCGGTTGCAGATAGGCTGTACTCTCGGGGAAATAAAGTTATGATGATAGATTGCGATATTGGACTTCGTAGTCTTGATATAATGCTTAACCTAAGCGGAAAGATAGTCTATGATTGGTCCGACGTTATTTTTAACAGATGTCAGGCAAGAGATGCTATGGTTTACGACCAGTCGCCTGTTTTGCTGGCAGCACCGCTTTCTGATGTTGACGTAACAGAAGAGGATATGAAAAAGCTTGTAAAAAGATATGAAAAAGCTTTTGACTATATTATTATTGATGCACCTGCCGGCATAGGAAAAGGTTTTAAGCTGGCACTTGCAATGGCTGATGAGGTTGTTTTGGTTTCAACTCCGGACATCGTATGTGCAAGAAGTGCCGGTGTATGTTCTCAGATTATATCTGATTCGGGAATTGAACCACGATTGATTATCAACAAGTTTAACAAGATTGAAACATACAAAGGCAATCTTATGAATATTGATAATGTTATTGATTCGACCTGCTCAAGGCTTCTTGGAGTTGTGCCGGAGGAAAAGGCTTTTGCCTACTGCTTGCTTAACGGAGAAGTACCCGATGAGGGCTTAAAGGCGATAAGAGCGGTTGACAGAATTATTCGAAGGATTAATGGGGAAAATATAAATTTAGTTCTATAATTTTGATTTTGGCATTTTAAATACAAGATGTTGTATTTTTTGGAAAGCAATAGATTATACATTTTTTACGAAAATGACTTGATTTAAAGTTTAAAATATGTTATTATGACTATAATACTAAAGACTTAAAGGCTTTTAGCTATATAGGGGGGATACCGATGAATATAGCACTCATAGCGCACGACGTTAAAAAAGAGTTAATGACTCAGTTCTGCATTGCTTATTGTGGAATTTTGAGCAGACATAATCTTTGTGCAACAGGAATTACAGGAAAGCTTGTTTCAGAAGCAACAGGTCTTGAAATTCAAAAATTTCTTAGTGGACCACAGGGTGGAGAACAACAAATTGCAGCCAGAATTGCTTGCAACGAGATAGATCTTTTGTTAATGTTTGGAGATCCGCTTAATCCTAAGCCTCATGAACCAAACGAGGCAAACCTTATAAGACTCTGTAATGTTCACAATATTCCTATGGCAACAAACATCGCAACAGCAGAGGCACTTATTCATTCGCTTGATAGAGGAGACCTTGACTGGCGAGATATTGTCAATCCGAAGAATAAATAATTAAAACAAGAATTTAAAAACCCACCGTTTTAATCGGTGGGTTTTTTCTGTCTGTTAATATGCCATAAAATCAGAGCATAAAGGTAATATGCACAGTTACAATCTAAATAGTAAACTATGTTACTGTGGCAATAGGACATTTTAAAATAAAAAAGACTTACAACACAGCTATTAATTGTGGGTTGTTTTTTATAAATTTAATACTTGTTATTTGTTTTATTCGTCGTTGTTTTCTTTGATTATCAAGCCCAAAAGCCTTGAAAGCTCGCAGGCTTGTAGAGGATTAACGATTACTCCAAAAAGCTCTTTGCATTTTTCAGATACGCAAATACCGTCAATAGACGAATCGGAAAAATCAATTCCTTTTAATGGTGTTTGAAAAAATTCAGTGCGTATAAACTGAGATTCGTTAACGTAAAAATCCTCTAAATTACTTTGTGCAAAATAAGACTCACTCATATCACTTAAGCTTATTTCGCACCTGTGAAAATCACAAGATGTGAAGTTTGCATATCTCATACTGCTGCCTTTTATACAGAAATCTGAAAGCGATGCGTTGGCAAAGCTGCTGCCTTTAAACTGAGATTGTTCAATTAGGCACTTTGAAAAGATACACGATGAAAAATTGCAATTTAAAAATGAACAATTTCTAAAAATTACGTTTTCAAATGAACCCCTTTCAAAAGAGCATTTTGAAAATGTACAGCGATTAAAGAGAATATTTTTAAAGTCCGAAAAACTAATATCGGCATCGTTTGTTTTAATCTCACAAAATTGAGCATTTCTTATATTTTCATCGTTTGCTAAAAATGTAGGGTCGTCAATAACATTCAGGCTTTCAGGCAGGCAAACAGCTCTGATTTTCACCTTTTCTTTACTCATAAAAACAGCTCTTTTCAGTAATTATAAAAGTTATACTATCACAAAGAGATTTTCAAATCAATTTTGCAACTGATTTATATAGCTGAAATCATAAAAATCAGCGTGGGCATAATAATCATATTATTATTTATCGCTTTTATCGCTATTTACAAAAACAATATAATTGTATATAATTTAAGGGTTATAGTGGATTATTAAATTATGCTGTATGGCAAGTAGCCAGTATATCAGGAGGGGAAGATATGGCAATAAATATAAAGGCAGTCAAGGGTACGCAGGACACCCTGCCAAAGGATAGTTATAAGCTTAGATTTTTGGAGCAAACAATTGCAGAAATTGCAGGAAACTATGGATTTTCAGAAATCAGAACACCTGTTTTTGAGTATACAGATTTGTTTTGCCGTTCTGTTGGAGATACGACAGACGTTGTTCAAAAAGAAATGTATACCTTTGAAGATAAGGGCGGACGTTCAATAACCCTCAGACCTGAAGGAACAGCGGGTGCAATGCGTTCGTTTTTAGAGCACGGTCTTTTTAATGAAGCAATGCCACAAAAGGTGTTTTATTTCACGTCTTGTTACAGATACGAAAAGCCACAAGCAGGAAGACTTCGTGAATTCCATCAGTTTGGCGTTGAATGTTTCGGAACAGAAAATCCGGCAGCTGACGCAGAGATAATAGCTCTTGCCTCTGAAATATTCGGATTTTTGGGCATTCAGGGATTGAGCCTTGAAATAAACTCTATCGGCTGTCCAACCTGCCGAGCAGAGTATCAAAAGGCATTGAAGCAATATTTTGAGAGCAAAAAGGACGAGCTTTGTCCAACCTGCCTTGAAAGGCTTGAACGCAACCCAATGAGAATTCTGGACTGTAAAAGTCCCATTTGTTCGGAAATCGCAAAGGATGCTCCAACGGTTCTCGATTATATTTGCGATGATTGTCGTGAGCATTTTGAAAGTGTAAAAAAATATTTGTCCACAATGGATATTGAATATAAAATAAATCCAACAATAGTAAGAGGACTCGATTACTACACAAGAACAGTGTTTGAATTTGTTTCAACACAAATCGGAGCACAGGGAACGGTTCTTGGCGGAGGAAGATACGACGGGCTTGCAGAAGAGCTTGGCGGAGCAAGAACACCATCTCTCGGATTTGCAATGGGAATGGAAAGGCTTTTGCTTACCCTTGATGCACAGGGAATAACCCTTCCGAGTGATAATTTGTGCGACCTTTACATTGCACCTGCCTGTGCCGAGGCATCACTGAAGGCTACTAAAATTGCAAACGATTTACGTTCAGAGGGTATGTTCGTGCTGTATGATATTGTTGGACGTTCAATAAAAGCACAGATGAAATATGCAAATAAAATCGGGGCACATTTCACAATTGTTCTCGGTGAGGACGAAATGCAAAGTGGAATTGCAAAGCTTAAAAATATGGAAACAGGCGAAGAACAAGAGATAAAAGTTGAAAATATAGCAGATGATTTTGCATCAATCGCAATTCAGTCGGCTGTCAGCAAGCTGACACCGGACTCTTTTGACGACATTGATTTGAATGCACTTCTGGGAGGCAAATAAGTAATGGATTTTATGACAGGTCTTAAAAGGACAAACTATTGTGGCGATTTAAGAGCAACCGATATTGGCAAAGAGGTTACAGTTGCGGGTTGGGTTGCAAAGCAAAGGGACTTGGGCTCTCTTATATTCATTGATTTAAGAGATAGAACAGGTGTTGTTCAGCTTGCCTTTGATGAAAATACAGACAAGGAAATATTTGAAAAGGCTTTTGCTGCCCGTAGCGAATTTGTGCTTATGGCTAAGGGTAAGGTAAAGGAAAGAGCTTCTAAAAACAGCGAAATTCCAACCGGAGATGTAGAGATTGAGGTCTGCGATTTGCGTGTGCTTTCAAAGAGTGAAACACCTCCCTTTGAAATCGTTGAAAACTCTCAAACAGGAGAGGCAACTCGTCTTAAATATCGTTATCTTGACCTTCGTCGTCCCGATTTGCAGAGCAATATTTTGTTAAGACATAAAATTGTAAAAATAACAAGAGATTATTTTGACAAGCAGGGATTTGTTGAGCTTGAAACCCCAATGCTTATAAAATCAACTCCCGAGGGTGCAAGAGACTTTTTGGTTCCCAGCCGTATCCACAACGGAACTTTCTATGCACTTCCGCAATCTCCTCAGCTCTACAAACAGCTTTCAATGGTTGCCGGGTTCGACAGATATATGCAGATTGCACGTTGCTTCCGTGATGAGGATTTGCGTGCCGACCGTCAGCCTGAATTTACTCAAATCGACCTTGAAATGTCTTTTGTTGAAATGGAAGATGTTTTGCAGATGGCAGAGGGCTATGTAAAAACCGTGTTTAAAGAGGCAATAGGAGTAGAAATTTCAAATCCGCTTCCACGCCTTACCTATAAAGAGGCAATGGAACGCTACGGTTCCGACAAGCCGGACACTCGTTATGATATGGAACTGTTTGACCTTACAGATGCAGTTAAAAACAGCGAGTTTGTTGTGTTTAAATCGGCAATAGAGGGCGGTGGTTGCGTTCGTGGAATAACCGCAAAGAATGCAGCTCAAACTCTTACAAGAAAAGAGATAGACAAGCTGACAGAGTTTGTAAAGGGAATTGGTGCAAAGGGTCTTGCTTGGATACGAATGACAAATGATGCAACCTCCTCGTCCTTTGGCAAGTTTATGTCTGATGAAGAGATGCAGAATATTCTTAAAACAGCTGATGCACAGACAGGAGATGTTGTTTTAGTTGTTGCCGACACAAACAATTCACACGTTCTTTCAACACTCGGAGCACTTCGTGCAGAGGTTGCAAAGAAGCTTGATATAATTCCTCAGGACAAGTACAATTTCCTTTGGATAACAGAGTTTCCGTTCTTTGACTTTGATGAAGAGCTTGGCCAGTTTGTTGCAATGCACCATCCGTTTACAGCACCAATGGATGAGTGCATAGATTATCTTGAAACCGATAAGGCAAATGTCAGAGCACAGGCTTATGACCTTGTTTTGAACGGAATAGAGCTTTCGAGTGGTTCGATCAGAATTACAAATCCGGAGCTTCAGAGCAAGATTTTCTCTTTGCTCGGACTTTCCGACGAAGAGGCACATGCAAAGTTCGGCTATTTGCTTGATGCATTCAAGTATGGTGCACCACCACACGGTGGAATGGGTATAGGACTTGACAGGCTTGTAATGCAGATGACAGGCTGTGAAACATTGAGAGATGTAATTGCATATCCAAAGCTTCAAAACGCAACAGAGCCAATGACACAGTGTCCATCGCCTGTTGATGAGGTTCAACTCAATGAGTTGGGAATAGACTTAATTAAAACAGAAGAGTAAAGTGTAAATAGATGCGATTAATAGTAAAGACCGTTGTGAATTTCACAGCGGTCTTTTTAATGCTTTGACTGTCATTTTTTGTTTAGAACGGATTAAAAAAAGCATCTACTTTATAGCAAAAATAAAGACCTCCAATTTTGGAGGTCTTTTAATCTATTTATGAATTAGACTTAAAAAATTCAAGGAAAGCTCTATAAGCCATATAAACGTCAATTTTTGAAACAACTTCAAAAGGTGAGTGCATTGAAAGGACAGGAACTCCAACGTCTACAACGTCAACATTAAGGTTTGCAATATACATAGCAACTGTTCCGCCGCCACCCATATCAACCTTTCCAAGCTCGCCTATTTGCCAAAGAACATTGTTTTTGTCAAAAATATCTCTGCACCAGCCCATAAACTCGGCACTTGCGTCCGAAGTACCGCTCTTGCCTCTTGCCCCTGTGTACTTTGTAACAACAACGCCCCTGTTGATATATGAGCAGTTTTTCTTTTCCATAACATCCGGGAAAGTTGGGTCAAAGGCAGAGTTTACGTCGGCAGAAAGACACTTTGACTTTGAAAGAACATCTCTTCCGTCAAAGCCCTGCATACGTGCAAGGTCGTGAATGAAATATTCAAGGTAAGATGAGTTAAGACCTGTGTTTCCGTCGCTTCCGATTTCCTCTTTGTCGGAGAGAACAGATACAAGGGTGTATTCAGGTGTGCCTGCATCAAAAGCTGCAATAGCGGCAGGATAAGCACAAACACGGTCGTCGTGTCCGTATCCACCTATCATACTGCGGTCAAATCCAATATCACAGGCTTCAAAAGCAGGTACAAGCTCAAGCTCGGCACACAAAAAGTCCTTTTCAACAATGCCGTATTTTTCGTTTATAAGCTTCATAATGTTAAGCTTTACAAGCTCGCTTCCCTTGTCGCTTCTAAAAGGTCTGCTACCGATAAGAATGTTTAATTCCTCTCCTTTTATACCCTCGTTGAGCTTTCTCTTGCTTTGTTCCTGTGCAAGGTGAGGAAGAAGGTCGGTTATTACAAACTTAGGTTCACCCGGCTTTTCGCCGAGATTAATATAAACTTTGTCCTCGTTCTTTTTAACAACCACTCCGTGAAGAGAAAGGGGAATTGTTGTCCACTGATATTTTTTAATTCCACCATAGTAATGGGTTTTGAAAAGGGCAAGCTCTGTGTCCTCGTAAAGAGGATTAGGCTTTAAGTCAATTCTGGGAGAATCAATATGTGCTGCGGCAATACGAACGCCCTCGATTACAGGCTTGTTTCCTATAACAGAAAGAATAATTGCCTTTTCTCTGTTTACATAAAAAACTTTGTCTCCAGGATTATATTTCTTTGTGTTGTCAAACTCAACAAAACCTTTTTGTATTGCAAGCTCTTTTACAAAAGCTGTAACTTCTCGTTCTGTTTTAGCCTCGTTAAGAAAATTGATGTAATCATCACAGAAATTATCTGCCTCTTTAATTTCCTCGTCAGTCATAACAGATGCAGCGTGAGGAGTTTTGTAAAAAAGTTCGTCCTTAAGCTTTTCTGCTGCTGTTTTTTCCTTATCCATTTAATAGACCTCCTATATATTGTAAAGATTTTTATATATATTTATTGCTTTTTCAACTTTGCTTACGTAATGGGCTGTATCTTTTGAAGGGATTTTGTCGAGAGTTTTTCCGTCTTTTGAATATTCCTCATCTTTCAGCCACTTGTTAACACTGCCACGTCCTGCATGATAAGCAGCTATTGCAGTTTTAGTGTCCCCAAATTCATCAACAAGCATACCAAGAAATACACATCCGTATTTTATTGATATTTCAGTGTCGTAAAGAGCTTTGTCCTCAAGCTTTTCACCTGTTTTGGTTTGAAGCCATTGGAATGTTTCGGGTGTTATCTGCGTAAGACCTAAAGCACCCGCATCTGAAACGGCATTTGGGTCAAAACCACTTTCTGTTTTTATAACAGCATAAATCAAAGCGTCGTCAACGTCGTATTCTTCGGTGTATTTTTCAATAAGAGTTATTTCTTTTTGAGGATACATAACCTTTAAAACACTTTTATAGCAGGTAAAGACTATTAGCGAAATAAGTGCAACAAAGACAAGTATAAGAATACCGATTTTTATGGAAGCGACCCTTTTAGCTTTCTCCATATCGTTTAACCTCGATTAAATTCATTAGTTTATCTATCTGATTTTTGAGCTCGGATAAATCACTATTGTTCTCAATTATTATATCGGAATGAGATTTATAATATTCTTCCGTCAACTGAGCTTTAATACGAATTTTTGCAGAATCTTCACTGATATTATCTCTATTCATAATTCTTTTAAGACGTGTATCCTCATTTGCAATAACAGAAACAATAATATCGCAGTTGTCTTTAATGTCGCTTTCGAAAAGAGCCGCAGCATCAACAATGACAACATCATAGCCGTCAAAAAAGGCACCTCGAATTTTTTTATCAACAAGTTTTTGAATTGCGGGATGAGTAATATGGTTTAAAATATCGGTTGATTCTTTTGTTGCAAAAGCACGTTTGGCAAGAAGCTTTCTGTCAAGCTCTCCGTTTTCGTTCAAAATGTCGTTTCCAAATGCATCTGCAAGCTGAGATAAAACAGAAGAACCTTTTTCTGTAACAAGGCGTGCAATTTTATCACAGTCTATGTAAAAAAATCCTTTTTTGGAGAGCATATCACCAACGGTAGATTTGCCTGCTCCAGTTTGACCTGTAAGGCCGATAATAAGTGCTTTTATCATACCTCAACCACCTTAAATTCCGCAGCACGCAAAAGCCTGTTCATAACGGCAAGACCAACGCCGTTGCTGCTTGGGCAACGTACATAAACAGTCTTTGCTCCAAGCTCATCAACCTTGCGAAGTGCATCAAAAAGAAGATGTGCCTGCTCGGATGTATTGTCTTGATTTCCAAAGCAAAGTGATGGCACGGGAAGAAGCAAATCCTCTCCGTTAAAGCAAATTGCCATAACTCCATCGGAGCTGTTTTCTAAAATGTATTTTTTAAAATTATCAAATTTTCCACGAACAATAATAACATCTGCGTTCGGGGAATAATGCTTGTATTTCATACCCGGAGAAGCGGGTACAGTTCCTTTTTTAAGTTCGCCGAGAACAGCACTGTCCACTTCTATTTCACCCAAAACTTGTGTAAGCTCATCCGGAGTAATTTTGCCCGGTCTTAAAAGCCTTGCAGGCGTTGTACACAATGTGATTACAGTGGATTCAAGACCCACGCTGCAAGGGCCACCGTCTGCAATTGCATCAATTCGTCCATTCATATCGTTAAAAACGTGCTGAGCTGTTGTTGGGCTGGGCTTTCCGGAAAGATTGGCACTCGGAGCGGCAAGAGGAACACCTGCTGATTTTATGATGGCTCTTGCAATAGGGTGAGATGGCATACGAACTGCAACTGTGTCAAGCCCTGCACTAACGCTTTTTGGAACGATTTCGGAACGTGGAAGTATCATAGTTAAAGGTCCCGGCCAAAATTTTTCAGCGAGCAAAAGTGCCTCTTTCGGCACTCCTTTTACAAGCGGATAAAGCTCTTCTATTTCAGATATATGAACAATTAAAGGGTTGTCTTGTGGCCTGCCCTTTGCCTTAAATATTTTTGAAACGGCATCTTCGTCAAGTGCATTTGCAGCAAGGCCATAAACGGTTTCGGTGGGTATTGCCACAACTCCGCCGTCCTTTAAAATTTCACCAATCCTGTTTATTTTCTCTGTTTCTTTTTCGGATTCTACATTAAAAAATTCAGTCTGCATATTATTCATCGGCTTTCAATTTTTCTGCTGTGTCAGCTGTAATCAGTGCATCAATTATTTCGTCTAAATCACCGTTCATAATTGCCTCTATACGATAAAGGGTAAGTCCTATACGATGGTCGCTGACACGTCCCTGAGGAAAATTATATGTGCGAATTCGCTCGCTTCTGTCGCCCGTTCCAACCTGAGAACGACGCTCTCCGGCAATTTCATCTGCCCTTTTCTGGCTTTCTGCTTCAAGTATTCTTGAACGAAGAATTTTCATTGCTCTCTCTTTGTTTTTGTGCTGGCTTCTTTCGTCCTGACACTCAACAACAGTACCTGTCGGAATATGAGTTATACGAATTGCGGATTCGGTTTTGTTAACGTGCTGTCCTCCTGCACCACCGGAACGGTAAGTGTCAATTTGGAGGTCGGTCGGGCTTATTTCAACATCAACCTCTTCGGCTTCAGGAAGAACCGCAACCGTAACGGTCGAGGTGTGAATTCGTCCTTGAGATTCTGTTTCCGGAACACGCTGAACTCTGTGTACGCCGCTTTCAAATTTAAAGCGTGAATATGCACCTTCTCCGGAAATTTCAAAGCTTATTTCCTTAAATCCACCAAGCTCTGTTTCGTTTGCACTCAAAGCTTCACATTTAAAGCCTTTTGCCTCTGAGTACATAGAATACATACGAAAAAGAGATGCGGCAAAAAGAGATGCCTCTTCACCGCCTGCACCTCCACGGATTTCAATAATTACGTTTTTATCGTCATTAGGGTCTCTTGGAAGAAGTAAAACCTTAAGCTCTTCATAAATCTGCTCAAGCATTGTTTTGGAATTTTCAAATTCCTCCTGAACCATTTCTTTAAAATCTTTTTCCATACCACCCTGTTCAAGAAGCTCTTTTGCCTCTTCAAAGGAACTTTCGCAGGACTTGTACTCTCTAAATTTTTCAACAATAGGAGTAAGGTGTTTTGCCTCCTGCATCAGTTTTCTATACTGGTCCATATCGGCAACAATTTCAGGGTTGCACAAAAGCTCGTTTACAGTTTCAAAACGCTCTTCTACACTTTGTAGTTTATCTATCATAAAAATCCTCCAAAAAATCGCTTATAATAAAAAAATAAGGTTAACAGTAGCCAACCTGTTCGGCATATATTAATGCTAAGACAAAAGAAAAATATAGCTAATCCAAGTCTTGAGCTTTTCTTGTAATATTGCGGATATTCTTTTCTGCTTTGTTTCGAGGCACCATAACTTCGTGGCCGCAACCAAGGCAACGCAACTTAAAATCCATTCCGGAACGAAGTACCAAAAAGCGGTTTGAACCACAGGGATGACTCTTTTTCATCTCAAGAACATCTCCGACTCTGACGTCCATAAAAATCACCTGTTTAATAAAAATAGTTGAAATAAATATATAAATCTAAGTGTAACATCGAACCAATAAACACTTTAAAATTTAACCGAGAAAATTGCCGAGTAAAGGCAAAATCAAGGAGAAACAATAAAATATATTTATGGTAAAACATACACTTAAAAAGCAAAGATGAAACACGAAATAATTATAACATAATTTGGATAAAAGTAAAAGCACCATAAGATAGACACTTCACATAATTAAATAAAAAGGTATAATTAATCTTATGGTCTTGATAAGGGGTAATATAATGGCGATAATTTTGCTTGTAATAGTTTATATAGCATTCGTAGGACTTGGGCTTCCGGATTCACTTTTAGGAGTAAGCTGGCCTGTAATGTATACGGATTTCGGCGTTGATGAAGGAATGGCGGGAACATTTTCGCTTGCAATCTCAATAGGCACAATAATTTCAAGCCTGTTTTCGGGAAAGATAACACAAAAGCTTGGAACAGGCAAGGTAACGGCACTGAGCGTTACCTTAACAGCCATTGGAATTTTGCTTGTTTCTAAGATGTCGAATATATATTATCTGTTTCTTATTGCCATTCCTCTTGGACTTGGGGCAGGAGCCGTTGATACGAGCCTTAATGATTATGTGGCACGACATTTCAAGCCAAGACATATGAGTTGGTTGCACTCTCTTTGGGGTGTTGGAGCAATGACCGGACCGGTGCTGATGTCGTTTTTCCTTGAGAGCGGAAATTGGAGAAAAGGATATTTTACAGTTGCGGTAATATTGTTTTTCATTTCATCACTGCTGTTTATAACCCTGCCTGTTTGGAATAGCTTTGAAAAAATGAGAGGTATTGATACACAGAGAGAGCAAAAGGAAAATCGTGAGAAATACAGCCTTTCAAGTGCATTGCGTCAAAGCGGAGTAAAGACGTCAATGGTTGCATTTATGTTTTATTGTGGAATTGAAATGATAATAGGACTTTGGGGCAGCACGTATTTAATCAATGAAGAAAATATAGACGCCTCAACTGCAGCTCTTTGGATTTCGTTTTTCTTTTTGGCTGTAACGGTTACGAGGGCAGTGTCCGGAGCCTTGACAATAAGAATAAAAAATAAAACTCAGCTTAGAGCGGGTCAAATAATAATTGTGTTGGGAATACTATTGCTGATGTTGCCCATATCATCAAAAATGGCACTTTGTGCAATCGTCCTAATAGGAATAGGATGTGCACCTATCTATCCACTTATGATACACGAAACGCCAAAGAGATTTAAAAATGACTCTGCGGCGATAATGGGTCTTCAATTGGCATCTGCATATTGCGGATTGGCATTTCTTCCGCTGGGGTTCGGATATCTGGCTGCGTGGATTGATTTCGGCATAATGCCAAAAGTACTTTTGATATTTATAGTAATTGTGATATTCTCAACCGAAAAAATCAATAAATTAACAAAAAACAGACAAATTAATAGATAGAAATACCTTGTATTATAGGGGCTATTTTGGTATAATAAACCGAATATATGTTAAAGCATTCAAAAATTGCGTATAGTAATTTTTATATAGTTCGGAGGAATTTATTTCAATGGATAATAAGGCATTGCAAGGACTTATCATGAGCGAAAAAAAGCAGAGGGATACAGTCATAATGGCACACACCTATCAAGCGCCCGAAATTATTGATGTTGCGGATTTTGCGGGAGATAGCTATGCTCTTTCTGTTGAAGCACAAAAGTGCAAGGCAAAGCGAATTATATTTTGCGGAGTAAGATTTATGGCAGAAACAGCAAAAATTCTTTCTCCGGAAAAAACAGTTATATTGCCGGTACCACAGTCCACTTGTGCAATGGCAGAGAATATTACTCCTGAGCAGGTAAGGGATTTTAAAGCAAAAAATCCTGATTGCTATGCTGTTGCTTATATTAATACAACAGCAAAAGTAAAGGCAGAGGTTGACGTTTGCGTAACCTCATCAAGTGCAATTAAAATCGTTTCATCTCTTCCGAGTAATAAGATTCTGTTTTTGCCGGATGGCAACCTTGGTGCTTTTGTGGCACAGCAAGTGCCGGAGAAAGAAATAATTATTTGGGACGGCTGTTGCCCTGTTCATAACAGTGTAACGGCACAGGATGTTCTTGACGCAAAGGCAAAGCATCCAAATGCTGTTGTAGCAGTACATCCCGAATGCAGAAAAGAAGTTGTTGAGATTGCAGATATGGTTGGTTCCACAACTGCAATTATAGACTTTGCAAAGAAACACGATGGAGAGGTAATAATTGGCACAGAACGTGGAGTTGTCGATTATTTTGAGTCAAAAGAAGGAATAGGAAAGTACCATCAGCTTTGCAAGGACAAGCTTGTTTGCCCTGATATGAAAATGACCGAGCTTAAAGATGTATATCAGGCATTAATAGGACAGTGCGGAGAAGTAATAGAATTAGAAGAAGAATTACGCATAGCCGCAAAAAGAAGCATTGACAATATGCTTAAATACGGCGGCTGAATCGGAGGCGTATCAATTTGCAAAAGCAATATGACGTTGTTATCGTGGGCAGTGGTGTCGCAGGACTTTACGCTGCCTTGCAGTTTAACGACGATGTGCAGGTATTGATTTTAACAAAAAAACAAAAAGCAGTTTCCAACAGCTCTCTTGCTCAAGGGGGTGTTGCAGCAGTTTTAGATTTTGACAACGACAGTTTTGATTTGCACATTTATGACACAATGATAGCAGGCGGACACAAGAATGATTTAAAGGCTGTTCAGACTTTAGTTAGCGAAGGTCCAAATGATGTCAGAAAAATAATGAAAATGGGCTTTGACTATGATAAGAATGAAGATGGAACCCCAAAGAAAACTTTGGAGGGTGGACATAGTCGTCGAAGAATAGTGCATCATAAAGACACAACAGGAGACAACATAATAACAACTCTTCTTCAACAGGTTGAGGATAGAGAGAACATAGAAATTGCAGAATATTCAATGGTGTCTTCAATGAACCGTGAAGAGTTTGGCTTTAGGCTTGACTTAATCGTAAACAAAACAGAGCATACAAGCATATTTACAAACTACTGTCTTATTGCAACAGGCGGTATTGGAAGAGTTTACAAATATACCACCAACCCTATTGTTGCAACCGGAGACGGAATAAGAATGGCTTATGAAATCGGAGCGGACATTAAAAACTTAAGCTTCGTTCAGTTTCATCCGACCGCATTCAACTCTCCGGACTCAGACGAGCAGTTTTTAATAAGCGAAGCCGTAAGAGGAGAGGGAGCATATCTTCTGAATTGCAACAAAGAGCGTTTTATGCAAAATTACGATAAAAGGCTTGAACTTGCACCCCGTGATGTTGTATCACGCTCGATTATATTGGAAAGCAAAAAAACAAGTAGCGACCATTTTTATCTTGATATTCGATTTAAGGGTGAAGAGTTTATAAAGCATCGTTTTCCGGGCATTTCAAAGGGCTGTTTGGAGCATGGTGTTGATATTACAAAGGACTTAATTCCTGTTTTCCCTTGCCAACATTATTTAATGGGTGGAATAGATACAAACCTTAACGGAGAGACAACAATAGAAGGTCTTTTTGCTGCCGGAGAATGTGCTCATACAGGCGTTCACGGAGGAAACAGGCTTGCAAGCAATTCTCTTTTAGAGGCACTTGTTTTTGGAAGAAGAGCTGCAACAGAAATTCAAAAAAGAATAGTGGAAAACAATAAAAACGTAAAACCTTATAATTGTGAGATAAAGAATGGCACAAATAAGTTGCCATTAGGCATAGTAGAGGAAATACGTTCAATAATGCAGGAAGCATATTTTGTTATGCCTGATGATGAAAAGATAAAGTCCGGTTGCGAAAGAGTTAATCAAATACGGCAGGATTTAAAAGACGGTGATTATGAAATAACAATGGAATATTGTGAGGCACTTAGCCTTGCAACCGTTGCGTCCTTAATTCTTACCGAGGTATATGAAAAGGAAAAGGCACTTGGAAAGGGGTAAATAAAATGCTTTTACCACAGTTTTATGTTGATGACATCATTAAAAAGGCAATAACGGAGGACATCAATTACATTGACGTTTCAACCGATTTGCTTATCGAACCACAGCAGAAGGGTAAGGCAAAATTTCTTGCAAAAGCAGATGGTGTGCTTTGCGGACTTTCTGTTGCACTGCGTGTTTTTGAACTGCTTGATGAATCTTTTACTGCAGTTATATATAAAAATGACGGTGATAAAATAAAAAAGGGCGATGTTATAGCAGAGCTTGAAGGCAAAACGGCAATGCTTTTAAAGGGAGAGAGAACATCTCTTAACCTGCTTCAGCATATGTCTGGAATTGCAACTGCAACCGCTCAGGCTGTTGAAAAGGTTGAGGGTACAAACGCAACAATAACAGATACAAGAAAGACCTTGCCGGGTATGCGTGCTTTGCAAAAATATGCTGTTACCTGTGGCGGAGGAAAAAATCATCGCTTCAATCTTTCAGACACTGCAATGCTTAAGGATAATCATATAGATGCAGGCGGTGGAATTGAAAATGCAGTTAAAATTGTTCGCTCAAAGCTCGGCCATACAGTAATGATTGAGGTTGAAACAAGGAATCTTGACGAGGTTCAGCAGGCACTTAATGCCGGAGCTGAAATAATAATGCTTGACAATATGGATAACGACACAATGAAAAAGGCTGTTGAGCTTGTAAATGGAAGAGCAAAGCTGGAAGCTTCCGGCGGAATAACACTCGACACACTTGCCGATGTTGCAAAAACCGGAGTGGATATAATCTCCATAGGAGCACTAACACATTCTGTAATGGCATTTGATATTTCAATGAAAATTGAAAAGCCACACTCAATGGGATTTTAATTTTAGAATTTTACAATCTTATAATTTTAAAAAATATAAAAAAACACCGAATAATTATTCGGTGTTTTTTTATCTGATTTAGTGTGGCTTGATGCCTTTTAGTGTGCCTTTGTGAAAATGCCTTTTAGTGTGCCTTTGTGAAAATGCCTAACAGTGCTTGATTGGGTTATCTGAAATGTGTTTTATCATTTTAAAACAGAAACACCACTTCCGCAAGAGTCAAGGCATTTTCTCACGGAAATGGCGTATTTGTAATGATATTTTCTGTTTTTAATTTTGTAGTCTTTTTATTCTTCCATTTGCTTTCCAAGGAAAGACGAGGCAACCTGTATAAGCTTTACTTCTGTTTGCGATGGAAATTCAGAACCGCTTTCGGCAGACTGAAAGAAAACAACAGCACCGGAAATATCACCTGCACCGATTATCGGAGATGCAACCAAGGCACGTTTTTGAATACCTTCAACAGGTATAAGTGAGCTTGATTCAGATGCAACAAACTGTTCTCGATTTTCCATTATTCTCTCAAGGTCGGTTGAAACACGTCTGTCAAGAATTTCTTTTTTTGCAATTCCCGAAGCTGCAATAACGTGGTCTCTGTCGCATATTATTGTAGGCAGATTGGTGGTTTTATAAAGCACATCACAATACTGAGATGCAAATGAGGAAAGTTCACCTACTAAAGAATACTTTTTGAAGATTACCTCGCCGTTAATATCGGTATATATTTCAAGCGGGTCTCCTTCACGGATACGCATAGTTCTTCTGATTTCCTTTGGAATAACAACTCTTCCGAGATCGTCAATCCTTCTCACAATTCCTGTGGCTTTCATATATGAATTCCCCTTTATGAAAAAATTGTTTGCACTTCTATTGTTTGTAAACTAAGGTATTTTTATACGATAATTTTTTCATAAATCTTAAAATATAAAATGTCATTATTTGTAAACTGAAAAGTTGTAAATTGACGTATTATTTTAAATTTTGCCGATTATGTTAGTTTTATACGTAT
>CAYMZO010000005.1:0-21366 GCA_964394885.1 uncultured Eubacteriales bacterium
CATAAAGGGGGTAATGCAATGCAGCAAGGCAAAATAAAATATTTTATGGGAACATCCTCGTCTATCGGTCATTTTTCTTTGTACGACGAGCTGTATGACCCATTTTCCGATGGCAGAGCATACGTAATAAAAGGTGGTCCCGGAACCGGAAAGTCCGGAATGATGAAAAAAATAGGAGAAAAAGCAGAGGAAAAAGGCTTGGAATGCGAGTTTATTTATTGCTCGTCTGACCCGAGTTCTCTTGACGCTGTTATACTTCCCGAGCTTAATGTTTGTATTGCTGACGGTACAGCACCACATATCATTGAGCCAAAATTTGTTGGCTGCGTTGAACAAATTGTAAATATCGGAGACTATTGGGATAAAGATAAGCTACATAAAAACACTGAAGAAATACGAAAATTATATCTTGAAAACACAAATTATCATCAAAGGGCACAGCGATTTTTAAGTGCATCCAGCTCTCTTCTTTCAGACAGCAAGAAAATAGCCTCTGAATATACGGATTATGAAAAGCTGGTTAACTATACGATTAGGCTTGCACGTCGTGAAATAGGTTGTACGATAAACGATAAAAAGTCAAAAAGACGATTGCTGACAGCAGTTACTCCAAATGGTGTTATGACCTTCAATTCTACAATTAAAAATCTTTGTGAAAGAACAATTGTTATTGATGACAGCATCGGGGACAGCAGCGAGCATATTTTAAGATTAATTTCGGAATATGCAAGAGGATGCGGATTTAATACGGTTGCCTGTCCTTCTCCTATGTCTGTAACGGGCATAGAGCAGGTACTTCTTCCCGACCTTTCACTTGCTTTTGTTAGGGAGCAAACAGTTGAAGATATTTTGCCAATCAGAAAAATCCACGCAAGAAGATTTATGGATTCGCAGGGAGTAAAGAGCCACAAATATAGAATCAGCTTTAATAAAAAGGCAGGAAACGACCTGCAAAATGAGGCGATAAAGCTGCTTAAATCTGCAAAAGAAGTTCACGACAAGCTGGAAAAATACTATATAGATGCAATGAATTTTGACGCCGTTAACGAAAAGACCGAAAGTATAATTAAAGAGATTGGCTTATAATTAATTTACGAGTTAAAAAAGCCTTGTACAAAGCTTACTTGTGTAAGTTCGTGCAGGGCTTTTTTATGCAAAAAAACACACCTCAAAAAAGATGTGTTTTAAAGAAATTTTCAATTATTTTATTATTGATATTTTCCAACGGTTGTCTGCATAACTTTGTTGGCTACCGGAATAGCGTCGGAAAAACCTGTTCCTCCGTTGTTTTCAAGAAGTACAACTATGGCAAGCGGAGTGTCCGGACGTTTAGAATAGCCTACAAACCAAGTGTGGTCTTTTTTGCCTTGAACCTGAGCGGTTCCTGTTTTACCACACATCTCAAGGTCGGGAAAACGAGAATCTCTGTAAAAGTTTTTAACATTTGAACGAAGCATTGAGGAAAGTTTGCTTGCGGTTGAAACATCCATATACCTAAGACTTGTTGAGTTGGAGTTGAAAATCGAACCGTTGTCTTTAAGAATATGCGGTTCCGGAGATTTTCCGTTTGAAGCAATTGCACCAACAATAGTCATCATATGACAAGGGTTAACAAGAGTTTTGTACTGGCCTATTCCAGCCCAACCTCGGTCAACACTGACGGCACCTTCAAGAGTAAAGTAGCTTTTGGTTACGCTTATTCCGTCTACTGTAATTCTTTGATTAAAGCCAAATTCCTTTGCTGTGGCAGCTAATTTTTCGTTTCCAAGCTCCTCTGAAATCTGTGCAAACGCACTGTTACACGAACGGTTTAAAGCCTGCTCAAAATTAACAGTACCGTGGACTCCGTTACATTTTACAACTCCCGTTGAGGTTTTATAGCTTCCTGTGCAAGTAAAGGTTCTGGAATCAATATCCGGAATATTTTCTATTGCACTTGCAGCAGTAACGATTTTAAAGGTTGAACCGGGTGTGAAAACTCCCGAAAAGAATCTGTTAAGATAAATACCGTCGTACTTGCCTGTGTTGTCTGTATCAATATCCTTTGGCTTATTATTTATGTCAAAGGTTGGATTTGAAACCATACAGAGTATTTCGCCCGTGTTGTAGTTATAAATTCCGATTGTACCCTTGTTTTTGCCAAGAGCATCAAGTGCTGTGGAACAAAGTTCGGCATCTATGGTAAGGTGTATATCGTGCTTTGTATTGTCGTCTTTATTAAAGGTATAAACTCCGTTTACAAGGCTGTATCCTGTAAGCTCAGACTTAAATGCGGTATGTGCACCTGTTGCAATATAGCCCGAAAGGTCTCCGACTGTGTGCAATGTTGCCATTCTGATTTGTTTATCTTTGTTAAAGACACGCTTACCGTCAACCGTTTGTGCAAGCACCATTCCGTTTCTGTCATAAATAGTACCGGCAGAAATAAGCTGTCCATTTTTATAAAGATGCTGATTAACCCTTTGCATTGCCCATTTTTCAGAGTTCTTGAGCATTGTAACAGAGAGTATACATACGCCGACAATAAAGGCAATGACAATTGTATATAAAATTTTGGAGCGTTTAGATATTCTGTTCATTATTCAACCTCCGTATGATAACGGGAACCGAGCCAAGTACGGTTATCTGCAGCTTTTATAAACGCAAGCAATGCCCAGCAGCAAATTGCACTCGTACCTCCACGACTTACAAAAGGAAGAGTAACACCCGTCCAAGGAAGAAGGTCGGTAACGCCGAAAACATTAAGGCTTGCCTGGAAGATAAGAAGTCCTCCTGCTGCAACCGATGCAATTGTATAGAAAGCAGAATGAGAACCGCTTGCACACCTTATGGTGTGTATTGCAATAAATGCAAAGCAGAGGATTACAATAAAGCCCATAATCATACCCCATTCTTCACAGAGTACGCCAAAGACCAAATCTTCTGTTGCGGCAAATATATTTTTAAGCTTTCCGTTTCCGATTCCAACTCCAAACAAGCCACCACTTACGCTGTATATAAGGGTTCTTGTCTGCTGAAATCCTCCGCCGTCCATATTTTCCCAAATATGACGGTAGTTTGAGAAACGCTTCATAACATAGTCTGATTTAATAAGAACGATAAGTCCTGCACCCATTGCTGCTGCAACGCAGACAAGAATAATTGTTCTTATATCACCTGAACGCATAAATGCAAGGATAAGGAATGTGAAGAAGAAGATAAGTGCAGTTCCGAGGTCTCTCATAAGGAAAAGAAGAATAATGCACACGACGGCAAATGAGATATATTTTGAAAGACTCCTTGTTGACTGCAATTTTTCAAGAGCCGCTGCACCAACAAATATAAATGCGACTTTTACAAGCTCTGACGGCTGGAATGAGAATGAACCGATTTTTATCCAGTTGTATGCTCCGTTTATGTTTTTGGCAAGAACAAGCGTTATTATAAGAAGCAGTATTGCAGCTACTGCCATCGGAGTTCTCATAAACATTGCTCGGTCAACATTTGAAATTAGCCACAGCAATGCCACAAAGCATATAATTCCGATTACAACGGCAATGAATTGTTTAACGAGATAATCTTCGTTTACGCTTGTTGCGATTACAAGACCGATACCCGTTAGGAAAAATCCAACAAATTCAAGTGCCGGACTTGCCTTCTTGTGTATAACACTTGCAAAGATTGCATATATCCATTCAATAGCAATGTAAATACCAAAAATGGCTGCAACTTTTACATTTATTCCGTTTTCTGTATAGGCAACCTGACCTGCCGAAATAACCTGAAAGGCTGTTATCAGCAAGAGAGTTGGCAACCACTTTGCACCAGACAATACATTTCCCTCCTATATTTAGGGATTTTAAAGTAAACTAAACAAGCAGATTTAAAATATTATTAAATGTCAATCCGTGCTTTTAAAAACAAAAACTGCTCCGCCGATGTCGATTGAATCGTTATCGTAAAGGGCTTGAAGCTGAGTTAACTTTTGATTGTTTACAAATGTTCCGCAGGTAGAGTCAAGGTCCTCAATGTACCACAAATCACCCTGACGGCTCAAAAGTGCGTGCGAACGTGAAACAGACGGAAAGTCAACCTGAATATGAGATTCATCGCTTCTTCCGATAAGGCACGACTGAAGATTGTCAAGAGAAAAAGTTTCGCCTGTTGCATCGTTGACAAGTGAACAGAACATAGGCTTTTTACTTTGACTCCAGATTTCATCTGTATAAAATTTCTCTTCCGATTCGTACAGCTTAGGTGCTGTGTTTGAAACAGGAGCAACCATTGGCACGCTGTGCTTAACCAAAGAGTCAACAAATCTGAAAACGGCGTTTCCGAAAACAAGAGAATCTCCGTCCTCGATTTTTGTCCTGCCCAAAATTCGTTCTGCATTTATAAAAGTACCTGTTTTTGAGTTTGTGTCATAAACATACCAGCCGTTTTTATGCTTTGTTAAAACTGCGTGAAACCTTGAAACAGTGGTATAATTAAGCACAATATCGCAGGAATTACTTCTGCCGATAGAGGTTTCAAAGCCCTTGAGAGGGATTTTATCTCCGTTTGCAGAGTTTACAAGATAGCCCATAGTTCCGGGCTTTTTATTTCCTTTTAAAAGTGAAATGGCACAGTTAAGAAGAATAAACAATGCCAAGATAGGTAAAAAATATCTGCCGATACCGGTGAAAAATTCCACTTTACTGCACCTCCCTATTCAGTTCATTGTACTTTTTAAGAAGCAAAAAGTCAATAAAACCGTGTCGTTGTAACCGTTTTTTAACTTTTATGGAATATATTTTGTGATTATTACTGTATTTTCTTGACACTGTCTTTTTTCAAATATAAAATGAATGGTATATAATTAAAAGGTATAGTACTCGGAGGTGCTCATCATTAAGCAAGTTAAAATATTTGACTCGACCCTTAGGGATGGAGCTCAGAGTGAAGGAATTTCATTTTCTTTAAACGATAAAATTAATATAATTAAAACTCTGGATGAGCTGGGAATTGCATTTATTGAAGGTGGAAATCCATCGTCCAACCCAAAAGACAGAGAGCTTTTTGATGTTGCCAAGAATTTAAACCTTAAAAATGCACAGCTTGTTGCATTTGGCAGTACCAGAAGAAAAGATACGTCTGTTAACGAGGATATATCGTGTATCGAATTGCTTGAGTCGGGAGCATATGCTATTTGCATTTTCGGAAAAAGCTCAATTTTCCACGTTAATAATATTTTACAGACATCTGCCGAAGAAAATTTGAAGATGATAGAGGACACCTGTCGTTTCTTTAAAGAACACGGTAAATATGTAATCTTTGACGCAGAACATTTCTTTGACGGATACCTTGAAGACCCTACCTATGCACTAAAAACCATTTCAGCTGCAAAAATCGGCGGAGCGGATAGTTTTTCACTTTGCGATACAAACGGAGGAACGTTTCCCGATGAGGTTTACAGTATTTGTTCGAGCGTTAAAAGGGAATTTCCCGATATTGAAATAGGAATACACGCTCATAACGATTGCGGAATGGCGATTGCAAACACTGTTATGGCAGTTTATGCGGGTGCATCACTTGTTCAGGGAACGTATATAGGCTTTGGAGAAAGAGCGGGCAATGCAACGCTTTCAACGATTATTCCAAACCTTCAGATAAAGATGAATTACACCTGTATTCCACAGGAAAATCTTTCAAACCTTACATCTACTGCCAGAAAAATTGCAGAGATTGCAAATGTTTCTCTACATAAAAACTTGCCATACGTTGGCAGAAATGCTTTTACACACAAGGCAGGAATGCACGCGGACGGAGTTTTAAAAGACAGCAAGGCTTTTGAGCAAATTGAACCGGAGCTTGTTGGAAATCATAGAAGAATATTGCTTAGTGAAATGGCAGGAAGAGCTGCTGTTTTGCACAGGGTAAACAAATTTTATCCTGAAATTACAAAGGACTCGGAAAAGCTATCAAAAATTATTGAGGTTATGAAGGAAAAGGAAAATAACGGGTATCAGTATGAGGGTGCAGAAGGTAGCTTTGAGCTGATGGTTCGTGATGTTGTAGAGGGTGTAAACAAGTCATTTTCTTTGATAAGCTACAAGCTTATAGACGAATATCCATACGATAATCACAGCTCAACAGCAACTATAAAATTGCTTGTTAACGGAGAACAGACAATAGCAGGTGCAGAGGGTGATGGACCGATAAATGCACTTGACGTTGCACTCAGAAAAGCACTCTTATCTTTTTATCCCTGCCTTTCAGAGCTTCATCTTATTGACTATAAGGTTCGTGTTATGAACTCAAACGCTGCAACTGCCGCCTTTGTTCGTGTGCTTATAACCTCAACCGACGGCAAGGATATTTGGACAACAGTCGGAGTTTCAAAGGACATTATAGAGGCGAGTTTTATTGCTTTGGTTGATTCCGTAGAGTATAAACTCTTGCTCGATAAACATAATCTTAAATAAAGATAAAGTCTGAAATCGTTAAACGGTTAAGCTGTAAATTTTAACATATAAAAACTTCTTATAGATTTTAGATAATAAGTTGGGTAGCGTAAAAAGGAGCGAGTCTGATTTATATAATAGGTTGGATTGCGTAAAAAGGTAGCGAGTTGGATTTATATAATAGGTTGGGTAGCGTAAAAGGTAGCGAGTCTGATTTATATAATAAGTTGGGTAGCGTAAAAAGGTAGCGAGTCTGATTTATATAATAAGTTGGATTGCGTAAAAAGGTAGCGAGTTAGATTTATATAATAGGTTGGGTAATGTAAAAAAAGGAGAAATTGTAATGGGTATGACTGCAACACAGAAAATTTTTGCATCAAAAGCAGGCGTTGAAAGCGTTTGTGCAGGTCAGCTTATTGAGGTGCCTTTGGATATGGTGCTGGGAAATGACATAACTACACCTGTTGCACTTAATGAATTTGAAAAAGCAGGGGCAAATGCTGTTTTTGACAAGTCTAAAATCTCCCTTGTTATGGACCATTTTACACCCAATAAGGATATAAAATCCGCAGAGGCCTGCAAGCGAATTCGTGAGTTTGCAAGTGAAAATGGGATTGAAAACTTTTTTGATGTTGGAGATATGGGAATTGAGCATGCACTTCTGCCTGAAAAAGGGCTTGTAATTCCGGGCGATGTTGTAATCGGTGCGGATTCACATACCTGTACATACGGTGCACTCGGAGCTTTTTCAACCGGAGTTGGTTCAACCGATATGGCAGCGGGAATGATAAGCGGTAAAGCTTGGTTTAAAGTTCCGTCTGCATTAAAAATAGTTTTAAAAGGAAAACTTTCAAAATTTGTTACGGGCAAGGACGTCATTTTGCACCTTATAGGAAAAATCGGAGTTGACGGTGCTCTTTATCGTTCGCTTGAATTCTTTGGAGAAGGGCTTGAATCTCTTTCAATGGATGACCGATTTTGCATTGCCAATATGGCGATTGAATGCGGTGCAAAAAACGGGTTTTTTCCTGTTGACGAAAAGACTTTGGAATATATCAAAACAAGAACAAATCGCAAGCCAAAAATTTTTGTTGCCGATGCAGACGCTGTTTATGATGAGATAATAGAGATTGATTTAAGCGTCCTTGAGCCGACTGTTGCTCTTCCTCATCTGCCGTCAAATACAAAGCTTGCAAGAAATGTACAAAATATGAGTGTTGACCAGGTTGTTATCGGCTCGTGTACAAATGGAAGATTTTCAGACCTTAAACAGGCAGCCGAAATTTTAGAGGGACAGCACGTTGCAAAAGGAGTAAGGCTCATTGTAATTCCTGCAACGCAGGCTGTGTACCTTGAGTGCTTAAAGAGTGGCATTGCAGAAACCTTTGTCAATGCCGGCGGAATTTTCAGCACACCAACCTGCGGACCTTGTCTTGGCGGACATATGGGTGTGCTTGCAAGCGGTGAAAGAGCTGTTGCAACTACAAACCGAAATTTTGTGGGACGAATGGGACATCCAAAAAGTGAGGTCGTTTTATCATCACCCTATGTTGCTGCTGCTTCGGCAATTATGGGCAAAATTATTGACCCCAGAGATTTATAACTTTACGTTTTCTTATACTTTTATTTAAAAAACTTTTACTTGAAATCAAATTAATATTTGCAATAAAAAATATGGGAGGAATATTATGCAGGCACAGGGATTTGCACATAAATACTCAGACAATGTGGACACAGACGTTATAATTCCTGCAAGATACCTCAATACAGCTGACCCAAAAGAACTTGCCTTGCACTGTATGGAGGATATTGATGAGGATTTTTCAAGTGCCGTTAAAAATGGCGATATAATTGTTGCAGGCAAAAATTTTGGCTGTGGCTCTTCAAGAGAACACGCACCTATTGCAATAAAAGCAAGCGGAATTTCCTGTGTTATAGCAAGCAGTTTTGCTCGCATATTTTACAGAAATGCCATAAATATAGGGTTGCCGATTCTTGAATGTGAGCAGGCAAGCCAAAGCATTGGAAATGCAGATGAGATAAAAATAGATTTTGATACAGGTGTTATTACAAATATCACAAAAGGAGAGGTTTATAATGCACAGCCTTTTCCGGAGTTTATACAAAACATAATAAAAAAGGGCGGTCTTATAAATTCAATAAAATAAAGAGCAAAAGAGTAAAGTATAAATGGTAAAAAGTAAAAAAAGTGATTTTGTTGTTTTAATACAGAACGTACAATTTTAATGATTAAAAGAGTCGATATTAGATTTATCGGCTCTTTATTATATTTTCTGTATAAATTAATTTTAAATAGGAATAATTATGTTTGACTACAACTTAAATAAATGGTAAAATTTACCTAAAATGTAATTTGAGGAGGAATTTTTAAATGTCGGACGTATATGAGATGGGTTCATTTGAACCTGTTACTGTAAAGAAAAACAAAAAAGGATTAAAAATATTCGGGGTTATAATGGCTGTAATTTTGGTCGTTATAATTGGATTTGCAGTAGCCTATGCTGTTGCTCCACGTGATGTAATGCAGCTTTTTTTAAACGATAAAAACTATGCGAAGATTACAATTGGACAAAGTGCAGGAGAAGCCAAGGAAGTTACCGATATTGTTGAGGAAGTTGTAGACGAGCAGTATAAAAAGAGCTTTAGTGCCGGTCTTAATGTTAGCTTATCTTCGGAAATGAAGGAGAAGATTGAAAAATCAGACCCAACTCTTTCTGCCCTTATGACTTATGTTAATACTCTTAAAATAGACGGAACACAGACAAGAGATGGACTTTTAACTCAGTCTGATTTTGTGATTTCAGATAATAACGGAAAAATTGTTGACGCAAGCGTTATTAATGATGATGTGCTTACGTATTATTTGTTAAACAAGGAAATAAACAGTGAAGACCTTGATACAACTAATACAACCGAAGGGGATAGTGAAGATGAAATGATGTCCACTTCTACCGGTTTGTATTTTAAGGCTAATTCAATAAATTCAGGTTGGTTAACGGATACAAAGCAAATAATTCAGCCGGGAAATTTAAGCGGTGCTGTAAAAAGTGCTAAGGCTGTTGAGGAGCAAAATGACAATCTTTCAAAGTCCACAAAGAAGATTATGTCAGCATTCTTGGATGTATGCCTTAACGAAAATTTAAAGTCGATTGAATCAAAACAGGAATTAAAAGTTGAAGATGTAACAGTAAGCGGAGATAAGATTACCTTTACTGTTACTCCAAAGGATTTAATAAATGCTGTAAACGCTTCCGTTAAACTGGCAAAAGAGGATACAGACCTCTATAATGCTTATAAATCAATGTACGATAAGATTGTTAAGTTAAATCCGCAAATCGTTACAGAACTTAATCAAAACAAAATCACAATGGACAAAAACGGTTATAAAAATTTCCTTGACCAAATGGCAGAAAAAATAAATCTTAGTCTTAAAAGTGCAGACTGGGAAACCAACGAGATAACTCTTTATATAAACAAACAAAATGATGTTATCGGCTTAAATATAGCTACTAATTATGTGGACAAGTCAGAAAAACCTTGTTCAACAGCCTTTGCAGTGGACAAATCAAAGGCAAGCAAAAAAATAATTATGAAATCTCAAGAAGACCAAGATTTTTTAATTGCCTGTATTGATATGAAAAATGAGACAACAGGAACAACAACATTAAAGTATAATATCCAAAATGAAATAAGTGCAAACTTTAGCGGAAATTATAAGATAACCGATTTTGAGGACGGAATGCTTTATGGAAATATTACTCAAAATTATGATTTGACAAAAACAGATGAAAATGCTGTAACCACAAACAACAAGGGCAAAATTACAATGAATTGCAAAAAGTCCGGCAAGGATGATGTAACCACCTTAAATATCGAGGACAACGGCTTTGGCAACATCAGCGTAAATTGCACAGCATCAAAGCTTAAGTTTGAAAAGATTACTGTTCCTCAGCAGGATGAGGTCCTTGATTTGTCGTCAAAATCAGATGCAGATGCTAAAAAAATTGATGAGCTAACAACCAACGCCATAAAGTATGTATTTTCGGATATGGTTGTAACGCATCCGGAAATTGCAAATATGGTTAAGCTTGCAATTATGAGTATGGATAGCGAAGTTGACAGCTCAACCGCAGAACAAATGATGGTTGTAATGGCAATGGTAGCAAGTGGTGCGATTTCAGAAGACTCTTTATAAAAAATAAAGAAATGTAAATTAGAAATGTTCGAAGGTCTTAGGGCTTTCGAGCATTTTTTTAGTATAGCAATGCAACAAGCTTCTATGTTTTATTTAACAGCTCAATGATATTGCTTTTAAAAATTACAAACAAATGTTTGCTTTTTATTAACTGTTATGGTATAATGTCAAAAACAGGATATGTTATAAAAAACACATTACATATAAATTTTAAAAGGAGAGCGTAGTATGGGTAAAATTAACGACACTCAACGCAGAATATACGAGTATCTTATGGAACGCTGTCAAGACGGTATTCCTCCGTCAGTTCGTGAAATCGGTGCGGCCGTTGGTCTTAAGTCAACCTCGTCTGTTCAGGCTAATCTCGACACTCTTGAAAGAGAGGGATATATTCAACGTGATCCAATGCTAAAGCGTTCTATCAGAGTCTTGGGTCAAACCGAGAATTTTACAAGTGTTCCTCTTGTCGGTACGGTAACTGCCGGTATGCCTATACTTGCTGTCGAGCAGATTGAAGGGTACATTCCGTACTCCGGTAACGTTTCAAGGGATAAGCCTCTTTTTGCCCTTAGAGTCAAGGGAGAGAGTATGATAAATGCCGGAATTTTAAGCGGAGATATAGTTGTTGTTGAAAAGACTCCGACGGCACAAAATGGTGAAATGGTTGTTGCTATGATTGAAGACGAGGCAACAGTTAAGACCTTTTATAAAGAGGACGGTCATTTTAGGCTTCAGCCGGAGAACGATGCTTTTGAACCGATTATTGTTCAGGAAGTTATAATTCTTGGCAAGGTAGTCGCAGTTTTAAGATTTTATCAATAGTTGTTTTTAGAGTACATAACTTTTGTTTTGTACTCTTTTCTTTTTTAATTTTAAAAATATAAAAGTTAAAGCAGGCTTTATGGATGGTTTTGTTAAGCCTATGGTCTTTGTTTAACGTCCGTAAAAATAGCCAAATAATACACAATATTTTTGTATACAGGTGTTGCTGTGAGTGTTTGCAATGCAATTTATTAAATGGTATAATTTTGAAATATAAACAATATATTTGATTGTTAATAGACAGCTTCTGAGCCCGATTTTTTTAAAGGGCCGTTAGGGTGCGTTTTTCGTGCCTCCCGTGTTTGGAAAAGAAACTGTATTTCAAAACAACACAGCGTTTTGTTGTGTTTTCTTGTTGTAACAGTATCTTTTTAGATACTGTTTTTTGCTTTTTAAAAATAAAAACGGGAAAATTTGAAAATATTTCGGAGGTATTTGTATGAAGGGTATGGCAAAAAGAGTTGTTTCGGCAACACTTGCATTTATTATGCTGTTTTTGGTTACTGCTTGTGCAAAATCAAACGACGATAGTACAACACAAACGGAAAATAAAAACACAAGAACGGTTGTTGACCAGGCAGGAAGAAAGGTGAAAATACCAAAAGAGGTAAATTCAACAGCCTTTGCCTATGGTGTTGCAACAAGCTTTTTAATAGCACTTGGTGTTGGAGATAAAGTCGTTGCTGCAAACTATGGAATGGTATTTTATACAGATGCTTGTCCTGAACTTAAAGATGCGGGAACAATTGGCAGATATGACGTTGACCTTGAGGCACTTGCAAAGTGTAATCCCGACGTTTTAATACATAAGGCGGCCGACAAGGAAACAATTGAAGCCGTTGAAAGCTTAGGCATACCTGTTGTTGGAATAGCTCCCGAAAGTATGGACGACATATTGGACACGATAACCTTGCTCGGAGAGGTTTTTGGCAAGCAGGAAAGAGCAAAAGAGCTTGTAGATTACTATAAGTCAAAAATAGAATTTGCACAGAATCTTGTAAAAGATATTCCCCAAGATGAACGCAAAACAGCTATTCTTATGGGAAGTGAAATCGGAAGAGTTGCAGGCGGAGATATGCTTCAATCGTATCTTATTGAAACTGCCGGCGGAATAAACTGTGCAAAAGAAATTACCAACAATCAGACTTGGATGAACGTTGGAACAGAAAAGGTGTTTAAATGGAATCCGGAATATATTTTCTGCACAAATTCAGCATCTGCTGAGTACTCCATTGACGACATTATGAAAGACTCGTCTTGGCAGGGAATGACAGCGGTTAAAGATAAACATATCATAGTTGTTCCAAGCAATATGGACTCTTGGGAATTCCCCGGAATGAGCAGTTTGCTCGGCGTACTTTGGATGCTTTCACAGATGTATCCGGAGCGTTATAGCGAGCAGGATTTTCTAAAAGAAGTTGACTCTTTTTATCAGATGGTTTACGGAAAAACTTTTGATAGAGAGTATCTCGGATATTAAAAAATAAATTAAAGGCTAATGCGTATACTATTTTTCATTGAACGCTTGCAGTATTTAACGATAGCTTTTCGGAGGAAATATGAAGCCACTGTTTAAGAAAAAAAGCAGTAAAAAAGATACTCTATATGCCGTTTCGGTCAACATTGTGCTTGTGTGTTTTTTGTGTGCAGGCATAGTGCTTGCCGTTTGCGTTGGCAAATATCCCGTAACAGCGTCTGAGAGTTTTAGGGTTATCTTTTCAAAGATATTCGGCTTTGAATCGGGTGCAAGCGAAATGACTCAAAGCGTTGTTTTAGGGCTGAGATTGCCAAGAATTCTTGCCAGCGTACTTGTTGGTGCATCTCTTGCAATTTCAGGTGCAACGTATCAGGGCATCTTTAAAAACCCGCTCGTTTCTCCTGACTTTTTAGGCGTTTCATCGGGTGCTTGTATCGGTGCAGCCATTGCCATTCTTCTTTCACTTTCTTCGGTTTACATTCAGCTTTTTGCATTTGTCGGAGGACTTGTGGCAGTTGGATTAACTCTGCTTATCCCGTGGCTTATGAGAAGTGATTCCAACGTTATGCTTGTGCTTTCGGGAATAATTGTTGGCGGAGCAATGTCGTCGATAATGGGATTTATAAAATATGTTGCAGACCCGCAAACCCAACTTTCAACGATAACATATTGGGTAATGGGAAGCTTTTCATACATAAAAATGAGTTCGCTTTTAAGCGTCTTGCCCTCAATAATAATTCCGACAATCATACTTCTTTTGATGTCGTGGTGGATAGATATTATGTCGCTCGGAGAGGACGAAGCAAAGTCGCTCGGAGCAAATGTAAAGCTGATACGCAACATATCGGTTGTATGTGCAACGCTTTTGACCGCAAGCTCCGTTTGTATTTCAGGCACAATCGGCTGGGTCGGGCTTGTTATACCACACTTTGGCAGAATGATAGTAGGACCTAACAACACAAAACTACTTCCTGTTGCAGGGCTTGTTGGCGGTTTGTTTATGTTGCTTGTGGATACGGCAACAAGAACTATCGGGCCTGCGGAAATGCCTATAAGCATACTTACAGGAATTATCGGAGCACCGTTTTATGCGTGGCTTCTTTACAAGCAGAGGATGAAAATAAAATGATTTATCAGGTGGAAAATCTACATTTTAAATATCCGGACAGCAACAGAAGAGTGCTTGATGGAGTTTCACTCAATCTTAATGAGGGTGAAATTATGTCTATTCTCGGTCCGAACGGAGCGGGTAAAAGCACGCTTTTAAATTGTATGGCAAATCTGATTAATCCAATCAGCGGAAGTATAAAGCTTTGCGGAAAAGACATCTCTAAACAGCCCGTAAAAGAGGTTGCAGGAACGATAAGCTACGTTCCTCAAAATCATACGCCTGCATTCGGATACTCTGTTTTTAATTTTGTACTTATGGGATGTGCACCCAATATCGGAATTTTTCAAAAGCCGGGTAAAGAGGAACAGCAAAGGGCAATGGATGCTCTTAAAGAACTTAATATTGAGCATCTTGCAGACAAACCATATACGGAAATCAGCGGAGGAGAGCGTCAGCAGGCAACCATTGCAAGGGCAATTGTGCAAAGGCCAAAGGCAATTTTGTTTGATGAGCCAACAGCACATCTTGATTATGGAAACCAGCTTAGGACACTTAGGCTGATTAAACAAATGGCAGAAAAGGGATATGCTGTTATTATTACAACCCATAACCCAGACCACGCAATATTGCTTGGCGGAACAGCTGCAATTCTTGACAGAGAAGGGCATTTGAAAATTGGAAAAAGCGAAGAAATCATTACAGAAGATTGCTTGAAAAAAGTATATAACACAGACCTTAAACTTATGTATATAGAAGAGCTTAATCGTATGGCTTGCATTCCTCCAAACCTTTAAACAAAGGTTTTTATATACGGTTTAAATCAGATAAAGGTGTGATTAAATGAAGTGCAACTACTGTGAATGGCGGTGCGAGCTTTCGGAAAAAGACGGCATTTGCCATATGTATGAACAGAAAGACGGCGAAATTGTTGAAAAGCATAAAAACGAGTGGTCGAGATGCACAGCACTTGAAATGGAACGCATTCCGTTTTACCACTATCACCCTGACTCGAGAGTGCTACAAATAGGTTCGTTTAACTGCAATGCCGCCTGTGCTTATTGTATAAACGCAAGTATAGCTATTTCCAGGGAAAAGGATTACGAGCCTTTTGTTTTAACTCCCGAGGAGGTTGTTGAGCTTGCAAAAAAGGGAAATTACAAGTTTATTCATTTTGGAATAAACGAGGTTACGGTAAATTTGCCGTCTGCCATTGAGATTGCAAAGCTTGCAAAAAAAGAAAACATCTCTGTTGGATGTTCCACAAATGGTTTTATGACAGAGTATTCGGCAGAACTTATGGCACAATATTTTGACTTTTTTAATGTCAGTTTAAAATCCATAAGCAGTGAGTTTTACAGAAAAAACTTAGGGCTTTCAAGCGTTGACCCGATAATCAGAAACATCAAGTATTTTGCAAAGCACGCACATCTTGAAATTACAACTCCGATAGTCAATAAGGGCAACGAAAATGAAATTTTGCCAATTGCAAAGCTACTTGCCGATATTGATAAAGATATTGTTTGGCATATTTTCAGGCTTGTGCCGGAAAACGCAATGTCTGTTGAGGATGTTCCTGACGTTAAAAATGTTTCAAAGCTTGTTGAGCAGGCAAGAAACATTTTACATAACATTTATTTCGGCAATTTTATCGGCTCTAACTGGGTGGATACAACCTGCAAAAATTGTGGAGAAATTGCAATTGAAAGGCTTTGCGATTGTGCCTGCGGTGCAAGAATAATGTCTGTAAATATAAACGATGATGCAACGTGTAAAAAGTGCGGAGCAAAGCTCCCGATAATAATGTGAGGTGTTAATATGCTTGCAGTTATGGACGTTGGCAATTGGCAAAATGTCATTGATTTAAAAACGGGAACAGAGTTAAACGAGAGCGATGACAAGTACAAATTTATAAGAGAACTTGCAAGAGAAAATCCATATCCGGGAGATATGGAAGAAAGCTCGATTGACTGGGTTACAAATTCGGCACAAAAGGTTATTGACGGATATGACCCAAACTTTATGTTTTTAGACTATGCACAACCGCTTTTTTTAAATAAATACACTCCGATAAGTGAACAAAAAAGCAGAGATACCATAGCAAAAATACTTGCCGATATTGACAGGCTTGCTGAAAAAAACGGCTTTGAAAAAGTTGTTGTTATGACAATGGGCTGTTCAGAACTAAAGGGAGAGATAACAGACCTCGGAACAAAAGGAGAGCTTCAGTCATCGCCCTGGTCAACACAAATCGGAGGAGTAATCACCTCGGAAAACGGAGATTACGAAATTCTTAAAAACTCAAAAGATATAAAAAGCTTTATAAGCAAAGATGAAGCACAAAAGCTTTACGGGCAAAATGTACATCCGCAATTTTTCAGCTATTTCCCCGACTATATGGTTTTTGCAAATGACGGATATGCTTTCAGAGCACACAACAGTCATCACCCAAAGCTTTATATGGCAGATGTTATTGAGGACAAAATTCCTGTTTTGTCAACCATCGGAAATCCCGAAAAGCTTACGGATATAAAGCAACTAATTCAAACCGCCATTGTCAAAAACGGAAAAAAGGTTTTGCTTGCCGTTGTTGAAGGGTATCGTATATGCGACGAATACAGTGGGTTTTTACCCTGCGACAATAAAGAGGATTTTTACAATTATCGTGGGTTGGCATTTTATATTGCATTGCTTTCAGGCACACCTTTTTACAAAACGGAGTTTGCACCCGTGTTTGACAAAAACAAGCCAAAGCAAAATAAAAAGCTTTATCCTCTTTCGGGATTTTTTACAAAGGAAGAGGAAGAGGCGATTGGAAATTGTGATGGCGTAAAAAGTGTTGCTGTAAGTAGCAGAAGTATGATAATTCATATGGCAACAAATGCAGATATTACAATGGAATGTTACGCAAGAGACCACACAAAAATGGGCGTTATGGTTTCATTTAAGCCCGAAAAGATAAAATAAAACGGTGCAATGAAATTTTTTATAAAAAACAACAATATGAATAATAAAAGTAAAACAAAAGATACCTGCTTTTAAAAGAGTGGGTATCTTTTGTTCTTTATGTCATAGGCAACAGCTTTTACTGCTTTAAATATTTACTCAAATTTGTAATTGCAAGGCAAGATAAATTTTTATTGCCAAAAGCAAAAAAATATACCGGATGAAAAACTCATCCGGTATAAAACTAAGTATTAATTTTGAGGATACTTTTAATTATTCGTCTTCGGGAACAATAATCTCTTTGATTATAAAATCCTTACCCGAAATAATATCCAAATCCTTGCCTTTACATATAGGGCAAACAAAATCGTTCTTGTAGGCACTGAATTCTTCACCGCAGCGTTTGCACTTAACAATGCCCTCGACAACATTCATATCAAGCTCTGTGTTTTCAAGAAACGTTTTGTATACCGCTGCCGGATAGCAGTTTTCAATATAACGAGGTACCATGCCGGACAGTTCCCCAACTTCGAGTACAAGCTTTGTTATGGTTTGAATATTCTCTTTTTTAGCTATATCCTCAACTGTTTTAACAACAGCACTTAGGACACCAAGTTCATGCATGGCATTTCCTCCAAATTATTTGCCTGTAACGGCCTTTTTAATGATTTTTCCTGTACGTTTAACGGCATATTTTGCAACCTGAATAGGAAGCTTTTCAAAAACAGGAGCTGAATTTTCTCTCTTCTTAACAAGACTGATTGCGTCAAACTTGCACTTTGTTGTACACTGTCCGCAACCAACGCACATATAAGGGTCAACCTGAACAGCACCACAACCCATACAACGCTCGGTTTCCTTCTTCATTTGCTCCTCTGTAAAGGTCAAACGAGTATCCTTGTATGTCTTTGACTTTTCAAGGTTGTGTCCGATACGCTGACGAGCTGCATTGTCATAACCGTCAACAATAATATTCTGCTTATCAAGTGCACGATATATACGTCTGTCTCTTCCGAGAGTAAGAGTTTGACCAGGCTGTACAAAACGGTGCAATGAGATAGCACCCTCTTTACCTGCTGCAATAGCGTGAATTGCAAACTTAGGACCTGTGAAAACATCTCCTCCAACGAAAATGTCAGGCTCTGCTGTTTGATATGTCAAGGCATCTGCGATTGCAACATTTGCACGAGGTCTAAGCTCAACCTTTGTTCCCTCAAGAAGATTGCCCCAGTCGATTGACTGACCAACTGAAAGAAGAACATAGTCTGCATCAACTGTGATGGTGTTGTCTTCGTCGTATTGTGGATTGAACTTGCCGTCTTTATCAAATACAGCAGTACATTTTTTGAATTCAACGCCAACAACCTTGCCGTTTTCAACAACAATACGCTTTGGACCCCAACCGTTGTTGATAGCGATTTCTTCCTCTTTTGCCTCTTCAATCTCTTCAGGAAGAGCAGGCATTTCGTTTGCACCCTCAAGGCAGTACATAGATGCACTTTCAATATTCTCACGGATTGCGGTTCTTGCAACGTCGATAGCAACGTTTCCACCGCCGATAACAACAACTTTACCGCTTATGCCGGATTTTTTGCCAAGTGCAACATTTCTCAAGAAATCAACACCGGCGATTACACCGTTTGCATCTTCACCCTCAATGCCAAGGCTACGTCCTGCCTGAGCACCGATTGCAATGTAGAAGCCCTTAAAGCCTTGCTCTCTGAGCTCTTGAATTGTAACGTCCTTACCGACTTCAACTCCGGTACGGAACTCAACGCCCAATTCTCTGAGAACGTCGATTTCTGCATTTACAACGTCTTTTTCAAGACGGAATGATGGAATTCCAAGAGTAAGCATACCGCCTAATTTCTCTTGCTTTTCAAAAACAGTAACCTTATATCCATCAAGAGCAAGGAAGTATGCACAGCTAAGACCTGCAGGGCCTGAACCGACAATTGCAATTTGCTTGCCATATTCATGACGCTTTTTAGGAATAAATCTGTTTTCCATATTAAGGTCTTGGTCAGCGATGAACTTCTTGATTTCATCAATAGCGATAGGATCATCAATGTTTCCACGGGTACATTCGCTTTCGCAGCCGTGTGGACAAATACGTCCGCAAACTGCAGGGAACGGATTCTCTTTCTTGATAAGCTCAAGAGCTTCTGTATAGCGTCCCTGAGATGCAAGCTTTATGTATCCCTGAATTGCGATATGTGCAGGGCAAGCTGTCTTACAAGGAGCTGTACCTGTTTCAACTGTATCTTCACGGTTCTCACGATAGTCAACGTTCCAGTCTGCTTCACTCCAAACTGAGTTAACAATCTTTTTGTAGTCTTTTACAGGCAACGGAGTCTTTGTGCAAAGCTTTTGACCGAGCTTAAGTGCATTTGTAGGACAGTTTTCAACGCACTGACCGCAAGCAACGCATTTTTCCTGGTCGACTTCTGCTTTGTAGTTTGAAGAAATAGCATCGGTTGAACCAAACATTGTAGCAACACGCATTGCAAAACAAGAACACGAACAGCAGTTACAAATAGCGGCTGATTCGCCTGGTCCTTCAATGTTAGGTATCTGGTGCATAAGTCCGTTCTCTTCAGCACGATGAAGGATGTCAAGAACTTCTTCCTTTGTTGCTTTTCTTGCTCTTCCGGTATTTATGAAATACTCGGCACCACTACCCATCTGTATGCACATTTCCTCTTTAAGGTGTCCACAGCCCTGGCCAAGAACCTCTCTTGAAGCACGGCAAGAACAATCTGATACAGAAAAGATGTCGTATTTGTCAAGGTATGCTGAAATTTGCTCATAAGGCACAGCCTTAGAATTTCCATCGATAGCAGACTCGATTGGAATAACACGCATCATACTCATACCGGCAGGAAGGTTTGGCACGATAGCTTGAATACGGCTACGGGTGTATTCCTCAAAAGCCTTACCGATTTGAGGGTATCTTGCAAGCTGCTCCCTGTTATTAACCATCATTTCAAGTATACCAGGTGCAAAGATTTGAACCATATACATTGTTTCTCCGGTATCTCCGGTCCAAACCTTAACAACACCAATCATACCTAACTCATTAAGAATTTTGGTGGTTTCTTCAAGTGTTTTTCCACAAAGACGAGAAACTTCTGGAGCTGTTTTTGGTTTACGCAAGCCTAATACAAGAGCAACATCAGCCTGCTCATCTGATACACAGCATTCGAGGGAATAGTATTCCGGAGCATTTGCATCAATTTTATTAACCATGCCTGTAACACCGCCAACCATTTTGGCGAGCTTTACAATTTTAGGTCTTAGTTCCATTAGTTTAATATCTCCTTTTTTTATTTTTTAGATTTTATATATTGCAAATGATTATTGATGATTAAGCTTATGCTACGGGTGCTTTAAACGGAACGGGATCAAAACCGATTGAACCGTTCTTAGCTGCAATAACAATAGCTGCAACTATTAATGCTACGTTTATAATCATAAATACAATCTGAGGACCATCTTTCTTTGTCCATGCAACGAATTTTGAGAAGCCTTCGCTCTTAAATTCACGCTCGAACCAATCTTTGCAGAAGATTTGCATCCAACCGCCGATTGAAAGAGTGTTTGCACGCAACAATAACCACATATTAAGACCGCCGAACCAGCCTAATCCCATTGTGCATAATCCGCCAATGATTGGAGCTCCGAGGAATCCAACGTGCATAAGAGCAACTGAATCACTGAATTCGTTTGTTACAAACAACCAGTTCCAAATTGTGTAAGCAATTACATAGAAGAGGATGATAAGCATTGCAGCAGTTGTGTTTGACTCCATTGGAGCACCACTTGTTATGTAGTAGTTTCCAACAGGAGATGCATATGCCCAAGAACCCTTAAGAGCAATAACACCGATAGCAAGTGCTATTCCTGAAACGCCGTTGCAGTATCTCTTGTAACGGAAGATGTCTGTAAATGTAGCCTCTAAGATGTTGATGATAAGCATAAGTAAAATTGCATCAACATATACCTGTGGATTAAAGAATCTAAGGGCTGCAAATACAATGAGTATTCTCATTGTTACGAGTGTTGTAAGCTTCAACCTTTCAAAGAAAACGGGCTTTGCAAAGAACAAAGCTAACAGGGATGGAATAACAATAAATATAACGTTTGCCGAGACCGGATAGAAGGCAGACATAATTGCCATGCCCAGAATTGCTGCTGTGAACATCAGCCATTTTACAACAATTTCTGTCGTGGTTTTTTTCTCGATTACCAAATTTTTCATCACTTTACCTCCATTTATTATGCAAAATACAAAATTATTTTACACTTTAATAATATCATATACCGAACGAGGTTCACAATTAGTAAAATAGACAAAAAAATAACAATCAATTTG
>CAYMZO010000006.1:0-21077 GCA_964394885.1 uncultured Eubacteriales bacterium
ACATTCCCTACAAAAAGCAATCAGCTTTCACCATGCGTGGTGTGATGATGTATGTCTGCTTGAAAGAAAAAACGCTCTTACAAGACCAAGGCTATCAGTTAATCACAGGGCAAAACTGCTGTGCTGAAACGGCGTTTTCTGAATTTACTGCCACGAAAGCACGATACAAAAAGAATGACCAAGTGCAATTCTATCATTACACACAGAGTTTTAAAGTGGGTTTAGACATTTCACCACAGCAGGCACATGAAATTGCATTGGAGTTTGCACAGAATAACTATCCCGACTATGAAGTTTTAATTGCCACTCATACAGATGCACCCCATATTCATTCCCACTTTATTATCAATTCGGTCAGCTTTGAGCATGGCAAAAAGCTACATCAGACACCGCACACCTTGCGTGAATTGAGATTATCCTCCGATGAAATTTGCATGGCACATGGCTTTGAAGTTTTGCCAACCTACACCTTTGGCAGAAGTAAAACCCTCAGCCGTGCTCAGCGTAAGGCACGCGAACGAGGTGACAGTTGGAAAGACCGGCTTCAGCAAGCCATTGAGTTTGCTATGACACGAAGCTCTGATAAAGAAGATTTTATTTTTAATATGGAACGACAAGGCTACTTTGTAAAGTGGACAGATGCACGAAAAACCATCACCTACACCTGCCCGGGCGGCAAGACCTGCCGTGATGATAGGCTCTTTGGTGCTAAGTTTTCCAAGGGCAATATGGAATTAGAATTCAATTATAGACAGCAGAAAAACGAGATTGATGGTGAAAGTGGTTGGGAGTATGAGCGTAAGCAATTTGAAAATCAACACCACAGACAGGCACAACAGGAGATTTACAAGCCGAGAAACACAAGCAAAAAGCTAACCAATGAGCTTTTGCGAAACCTCCGCTTTCTCGAAAAAGGTGTCAGCGAAGATGATGAGCTGGAAACTATTACCCATCTTGCAACCCTCACTGCCTTGTCCTTTGCTGGGGTATATATTTTGCTTGAGGCAATGTCCAACAGCCACTCACAAGATGAACTGGATGACCAAGATGTAACCGATTATATAGAAAAGCTAAAACAGGAGCCTGAAAACTGTATCGACTATGAGGAAGAACAGGAACAGGGCTTCACCATGACAATGATGTAAGGAGATTAACTATGAAGAAAAATGAAAATATGAACACAGGATTTTACGGAGAAACCATGCCGCTTGTCTACAACGACGGCAACACAGCACGAACAGTTTATCGTGACACCGCAGTTACTATGAATGATGCAGAGTGCTTTACTGAGCGAAAAATGGTTGTGGATGGAAAGAATTTTTATGTGAAATCCATCTTTCCCATGATACCTAAATCCACACCAACCAAAGAGCTGATTGCCTTGGTAGACAGCGAAAAAGAATAAAAAAACAATAGACTTGTGGCACTGAATAGGGTATGTTTGTGTTATCGTATTCAGTTTGTCGGAAAGGAGCTAACATGAAACAGACAACTGAAAAATATACAATTTTATATGCAAGACTCAGTCAAGACGATGGCAGCCAAGGAGAGTCCAACAGTATCAGCAATCAACGGCTTATATTAGAAAAGTACGCAAAGGACAATGGCTTTGAAAATCTGAAATTCCTATTTGATGACGGATACTCAGGAACCAATTTCAATCGCCCTGCATTCAAAGAGCTGATGGAGCTTGTAGAAAACGATGAGGTAGAAACCATTATCGTAAAGGATATGAGCCGATTTGGCAGAGAGTATTTAGAGGTAGGAAGATACACCGAAATTATATTTCCAAACTATGATGTAAGATTTATTGCCATCGGCGACAACATTGATAGTCGCTACGGAGTTGATGATTTTGCCCCGTTCAAAAATATAATTAACGAGCTTTACGCAAAAGATTGTAGTCGTAAAATTCGTACAGCCAACAGGGCAAAAGCTGAAACTGGTGCAAGGGTTGGCACAAGGGCACCCTATGGATATATGAAAGACCCCGATGATTCAAAGCGTAAAATCGTTGTTGATCCCGAATCTGCTGAAGTAGTCAAGTACATCTTCAAGCTCTGTGTTGAGGGGAACGGCCCCAGTCAAATTGCAAAAAGTCTGACAAGCGAAAAGATTTTTATGCCAAACTATTACTATTGCAGTAAAGGAATGCCATATACCAGTACAGCTGATTTAAGTGATCCATACCGTTGGGTACAAAAAACAATTGCTCATATTCTTGAAAATGAGGTCTATTTAGGTCACACAATCAACCTCAAAACAACAACCAAGTCATTTAAAAACAAAAAGAAAATTGAGGTACCAAAGGAAGAACAGTTGAGATTTGAGAATACGCACCCTGCTATTATTTCGCAAAAGGTATGGGATATCGTCCAAGATATTCGCCAGCATAAACGCAGACGAACCAATATGGACGAGCAGGATATGTTCTCCGGTATGGTTTACTGTAAGGACTGCGGAGCAAAAATGGTACTGCATCGTGCCAAAACCATGAAAGAAACACAATATAACTTTATGTGTGGAACCTACAAGAAAAAAGGCAAAGAGGTCTGCACTGCACACTTTATAAAAGAGGATCAGCTTACGAAAATTATACTTGATGATTTAAGGCGAGTAACCCATTATGCAAGGCAACACGAATTGATGTTTGCAGAGGTTGTAGCGAAGAAAAACAGCAAGGAAACGCAAAAGGAAATCACCTTGCTGACCAAAGAAATTGCTACTTTAAAACGCAGAGATGAGGAACTTACCAAGTTATTTAAAAGGCTATATGAGGATAATGTTCTCGGTAAAATCCCAAATGAGGTGTTCCGAAAATTAAGTGATGACTACCTTGCAGAACAAAAAGAAATCCAGTCCACCATTCCCATAAAGGAAAGTAAACTGGAAAAGCTTAAGGATTCGGTTGCAAATGTCACTGCTTTTATTGAAGAAGCCAAGGAGATTACCGAAATCAATGAGTTAACTGCAACCATACTCCACAGGTTTATTGACAAGATTGTTGTAGGAGAACGCACCGAGAAATACTCAAGAACAGCACTGCAAGAAATCCAAATCCATTACCGCTACATCGGACTGCTTGATGACGCCATTGAACAACCCGCCACAAGAGAGCAACAAGAGGTCGCTTAGAAACAGCAAAGGGCAGACAGCGAAAACTCACTGTCTGCCCAATACCGCACCGCTTAGCCGTAGTTTAGGAAAATGTCCCTATGGGACTACGGGTAAATCGTTGCTCTTTTTTTAAAGTTAAATGTACTTTTGAGTATAAGATTTACGAGTACATACAGATTGTTTTACTTGACCAATCAAGCAAAATTGCAGAATACTCTTTTAAAGCGTTATTGTCGGGAGTATAATCACTTTTCAATTCCATACAAATCTCCAATAACCTTTTGTCTTGTAAAGACAAGGCAGAAAGTAGTTCGGATTTTTTAGAGATATATTCTTTTGTGTCAACAAAATGCTTTGCCTGCAAAACAAAGGTTGCAGACTTGTATAATGATTTTAAGATGTCCAAATCTTTTTCGTGCAATAGATTGTGAACACAAATATGATAAATGTTACAAGCACCAATCAAAATTGCCCTTTTAATATCTTGTTGCGTAATTAATGGCTTGATAAAATCAATATCTCCGATAATAGGAGTGGTATCATAATAGAACTGAAACAGGTCAGAACGTTCCCAGCACATTAATTCCTGTTTTCCGGAAACAAATCCACAGATTTTACTCCGATTTTCCAGTTGTGAAATTTCGTAATCATATTTTTCCAAGTCGGCTATATCAACTTTGTCAAGAATTAAAACAATATCAATATCACTGCTTTTGGTAGCTTCTTTTCTTCCATAACTCCCCTGCAATCCAAGGCAAACGATACGGTTTCCAAACAGAGAGGATATTTTATCTGTAAAAATATGTAGCCAAGTTTCAAAGCTGTCCATTTTGACCTCCGAAAGTTAAGTTCAATTTTAAAATACGCTTATTATGATAACACACAATGCACAATAAACCTATTTTTTATAATTATAAGCCGTGTGGCTTAACACAATAAAAATCAAGAAGATGGTTGGCATTTTGCCAACCATCTTCTTAATGCTCGTGTTCATCTTTCATAGCATCGGCTTTAGTTTTATGAACTGTTCCCTTTGGATGTTGAGGAGGTGCATATATTGAATATAACTTTAAAGGAATAACTCCGGTGTTGACTATGTTGTGAGATGTTCCGGCAGGAACAAAAATTGCACAATCATCACAGATGTTGTTTTGATAATTCAAAGCTTCTTCACAGTTTCCCATACTTACAAGACCCTGACCTTCTTCAACACGAATAAACTGGTCAAGGTAAGAATGGCTTTCAACACCAATTTCCTGTCCGACAGGAATACTCATAAGGGTTAATTGCAAATTGCTTCCGGTCCATAAAGCAGTGCGAAAATAATTGTTTTGCAGTGCCATATTTTTAATGTTTACAACATAAGGGTCCGGACCGAAATCAGTTTCGGCACAAGAGCTCACGGGACTCTTGTCATTCAAACAAGGGCTTTGGGGTTTGTTATTTCTGCATCTGTTATTAAAACGATTCATACTCTACTCCTTTCTACGGACTCTATACACAGTATATGCACTTGAATAAATATGGTGAGTTGTCTTGAGGAATGACGCTTGTCGGTTTAAAAAGAGAACAGCTTCAAACATAAAAAATCGCCCATAGCATAAAACTATGAGCGGACTATGACCGACAGTTAGTCGGTGGTGGACCCGAAGAGGATTGAACTCTCGACCTTACGGATGCGAACCGTACGCTCTCCCAGCTGAGCTACGGGCCCAAATGAATATATCAATTAATATATATAATGACTAACATTAAAAGTATATTCCCAAAAGTGTTTTTATGTCAATGCTTACAGCACTTTTTTACAAAAATTTTCCAAACAACACTGCTCACACTTTGCTTTTCGTGCAGTACAAACAGCTCTTCCGTGCAGTACAATCCTGTGGCAAAATTCATTGCTCTCTTCAGGAGGAAGAATAGCTTTAAGCTCTTTTTCAATTTTGACGGTGTTTTTTGTGTCTACAAGTCCGATGCGGTTTGAAATGCGAATTAAGTGAGTGTCGGTAACAACGGCTGGCTTTCCGTAAACATCACCGCAGATTAAATTGGCTGTTTTTCTTCCGACTCCGGGCAGGGCTATAAGGTCGTCAATATTGTCAGGAACAACACCGCCGAAATCATCACGAACCATTGTTGCCATCGCTATAATATCCTTTGCCTTTGTGTGGAAAAAGCCACAAGAACGAATTATATTCTCAACGTCCTCTAAGTTTGCATTTGCATAGTCGTCAAGCGTTTTATACTTTTCAAAAAGAGATGGAACAATCATATTTACTCTTGCGTCGGTACATTGAGCCGAAAGACGAACGGCAACGAGAAGTTCAAAAGGTTTTTCATAATTTAAAGAACAAATAGCGTCTGGATATTCTTTCTTTAAAGCATCAATACAGCTCTTTGCCCGTTCTTTTTTAGTCATTTCAGCACCTCGCACAAAATTTATTAACAATAATCTATCTACATTATAGACTAAATAAATAAAATGACAATATGAAAAATTTGTCGTCTTTTTGTTGCGAAAAATACTGTTGTATGGTATTATTTTACCAATTCAGATTATATTCTATTTTTGAGAGGATGATTGTTTTGTACAACGACCTTATGGACACAATCGGCTTTGTTGAAAATGCAGACAAAGAAGTAGGACAGGCAATGGAGAAAGAACTTCGTCGTCAGCAGCGTAACATTGAACTTATCGCTTCTGAGAACATAGTTTCACCTGCTGTTATGGCAGCAATGGGAAGCGTTCTTACAAATAAGTATGCAGAGGGATATTCGGGCAAGCGTTATTATGGCGGCTGCGAATGTGTTGACGTTGTTGAAGATATTGCAATAGAGAGAGCAAAAAAGCTTTTTGGTGCTGAATTTGCAAACGTTCAGCCACATTCAGGTGCTCAGGCAAACCTTGCAGTTTACTTTTCACTTGTAAATCCAGGCGATACAATTATGGGAATGAGCCTTGCAGAGGGCGGACATTTAACCCACGGTTCACCTGTAAATATGTCAGGAAAATATTATAATTTCGTTTCGTATGGTGTTAATAGCGATGGATTTATTGACTATGACAAGCTTGAGCAAACAGCAAAAGAAGTAAAGCCAAAGCTTATAGTTGCAGGTGCTTCTGCATATCCTCGTGTTATAGATTTTGAAAGAATAAGCAAGATTGCAAAGGCTGTTGATGCATACTTTATGGTTGATATGGCACATATCGCAGGTCTTGTTGCAGCAGGACTTCATCCATCACCTGTTCCTTATGCAGACGTTGTTACAACAACAACTCATAAGACACTCAGAGGTCCAAGAGGCGGAATGATTCTTTGCCGTGAAGAACTTGGCAAGGCAATTAACAAGGCTATTTTCCCTGGAACACAGGGCGGTCCTTTAATGCACACAATAGCTGCAAAGGCAGTTTGCTTCGGAGAGGCGCTTTCTCCTGAGTTTAAGGTTTATCAGCAGGCAGTTGTTGATAATTGTCAGGCACTTGCAAAGGGACTTCTCAGCAGAGGTGTTGACCTTGTATCAGGCGGTTCAGACAATCACCTTATGCTTGTTGACCTTCGTTCTCTTGACATAACAGGTAAAGAGCTTGAGCATAGACTTGATGAGGTCTATATTACAGCAAACAAAAATGCAATTCCAAACGACCCACAGACTCCATTTGTAACAAGCGGATTAAGACTCGGAACACCTGCTGTAACAACAAGAGGACTTGACACAGACGATATGGATAAGATAGCAGAATACATCCATCTTGCTGCAACTGATTTTGAAAACAGTGCAGACCGTATCCGTGCAGGCGTAACAGAGATTTGTACAAGACATCCTCTTTACAAATAAGATAGCTGATAGGCATATAATAAAAAGGCAGGAGCAAATGCTCTTGCCTTTTGTATTTTATTTAAGTGGTTTTAAGATTTTGAAATAATCCATTTTATTGCAAATCCGAGTATATAGATTATAGGAATGTGGACAATATAAATAAGCAATGCATTTTTGCCCATTTTGTCAAAAAGCTTAACTCTGGATTTGTACGCAAAGGCAGGAACCTTGCCTTCTTTAACAGAAACACCGACATAAGAGCCGAAAAGAAAAATAAAACTCCAAGGGAAAATCGGAAAATAATCTGCTGAAAAGAACTTGCTTGACTCAATGCCAAGAGGGAATAGATAGTCAACACTTCTGACCTTTTCGGGTATGGTCCACATCATATCACCCCAAAGACCTATTTTACCAAGCGTTATATCTCTTGTAATAAATATAATCGCAAGGCAAATGATTGCACCAATGGTTGCAGGGATTTTGTCCATAGGCTTTTGCAGTAATGAAAATAAAAGCATTGATACAGACAGCAGATGAAGAATGCCAAAATAAATTGCAGTGTCCTGAAATCCAAATGATGGCAGAAGAACCGCCGAAACAAATGTCAGAGCAATGGCGATTATAAGAAGCTTTAATCCTCTTGCGGTGTTGTTGTGTGAAAGTCTTGTGCAAATTCCGGAAATGAAAACAAATCCGGCTGCAAATATCGGCTGTACAGGCTCAAAAAATTTATAAGCCTTGTATGCCCAATATGCATCAAAGAACAGATAATATATAACAAATGCGTGGTAAAAAATCATACAGAAAACAGCAAGGCCTCTTGTTTCATCAAGTATGGCAATACGTTTTTTACCGTTTTTCAAAATTCATCAATCCTTTTAATATGTACATCTTTTTAAAATAAGTTGGCAAAATATATGGTGGAAATATAAACTTTGTAAAAATTAGCTGACAATATTTGACAACAGGTTGCCAAAACGATTAATATATCTTAGAATATCATTGTAAAAAGGGCAAAATTAACTTCAGCTATTATAACAAATTAATTTGTCTAATACAAGAATACTGTGTAATGAAAGGTTTTAGTTTAGTAATGAGTAAATTTGAGTTGGTGCTATTTGATTTTGACGGCACTATTGCGGATTCGGCAGAGGGGATACTTAACTGTGTTGAATACGCTTTAGATAAGCATAATATTCCTGTGGGAGATAGAAGCAGATTAAACTTTTTTATCGGACCACCGCTCTATACAAGTTTTAACCATCTTTATGGTTTAGAGGGTGAGCAGTGCGATGAAATAGTTGAAACGTACAGGGAAAGATATAATACGCAGGGCGTTTTTGAGTTTACATTGTATGATGGAATTGTTGACCTTGTAAAGGAACTTAAAGAGAATGGTATAAAGGTTGGAATTGCCTCCGCAAAACCTCGGGTTTTTATACATCGAATGCTTGAAAAAAGCGGGATAGATAATATTTTTGATACTATCGAGGGTACAGACCTTGAAAATCATAATGCTGACAAAACATTTATAATAAAAAAAGCAATGAAAAATATGGAAATTGATGACAATGACGTTGTTGCAATGGTTGGAGACAGACATTACGACATAAATGGTGCAAAAAAAGCTGATGTTACGTCGGTTGGAGTGCTTTATGGATATGGCACTCAAGATGAGTTGAAAGATGCAGGAGCAGACTATTTAGCAGGTAATATTGAGGAGTTAAAGAAAATTTTGCTCGATATTGAATAAAGAATGAAAAAAACTGTTGACAATGGTTTTTCTTTATATTATAATAATCTTCGCCTGATGTGGCGGCATAGCTCAGCTGGCTAGAGCATTCGGTTCATACCCGAAGTGTCGTTGGTTCAAATCCGACTGCCGCTACCAAAACAAATAAGAGGACTTGCGGTGCTTTTATTACAGGTTCTGCAAACTCCCTCTTTTTATATATATTTAATTCAATATGGCCCGGTGGTCAAGAGGTTAAGACACCGCCCTTTCACGGCGGTAACACGGGTTCAAGTCCCGTCCGGGTCACCACAAAGAGCATTCAGCCAATAGGCTGGGTGTTTTTTTATTGCGTTTTTTATATAAATTTTTAAAATGGCTTTTTACAGAGTAAAGAAAAACTTGAATTTGAGAGGATTTAAGAGTAAAACAAACTCCTCCGTCGATAGTATCAGACGGAGGAGTGATTATTTTGTTGATTTTTGTTAAGCGTTTTAGTTATGTATTGTCGCTGTTCATCTTTCTTGTAAAAATTAGAATTGAAATTATCATCAATGCAACAGCATATCCTATTACCCACCAAAGGTCGGGAAATATTTTAGAATATTCGCCGGCAAGTGCAAATCTGCCTGCGTTTACAGCGTGAACAAATGGGAGGGCGTTGGCGATAGACTTAAAAGCTCCGCCGACAAGGTCAATGTCAAACCAGGTTCCGGAAAGCCAGGCACTTAAATTCGTGAGTAATGCACCGCAGACGCCACCGACTTGTTTGTCTGTAAAAAGGCTTCCGCAAAGCAATCCGATTGAAATGAACAGCAGAGCCGAGGGAATAAGAACCAAAATTGTCATAAGCACGTTTACGTTCATATCAAGACCAAGAAAAAATGAAACAATAAAGCAGACGATTATTTGCAAAATTGAGATTGGAAAAAACGGTATTGTGTATCCAAATATGAAATTAGATGATTTCATAGGAGAGGTGAAAAGTCTGAGCATAAATGAGCTTGTTCTGTCCTTTGCAATGAGCATTCCCGAAAAAAGAGAAATGAAAGATAATCCAAAGACGGCAACACCCGGAGCAAGTTTTTTTATTGAAAATAAATCGACAGGGATGTTGGATTGAATAAGAGATAGAAGTAGCAATAAAATTATCGGAAAACCGAGTCCGAAAGCAAGGTTGAGCTTGTCTCTTAGAATTTCTTTTGTGTTGCGTGAAGCAAAAGCTAATGTTTTCATTCTAAAATATCTCCTTCCCCGGCGATTTTAATAAATGCGTCCTCAAAATTTTCAGTGTTTGCAAGTGCAATAAGTTCTTCTGCGGTGCCAACAGCGTTTAGCTTGCCCTTTGCAATGATTCCTATGTGGTCTGAAAGGGCTTGTGCCTCTTCAAGATAGTGGGTGGTAAGTATAATTGTTATCTTGCCCTTAAGCTTTCTTATAACATTCCACAGCTCACGTCGTGCAAGTACATCTAATCCGAGCGTAGGCTCATCAAGGAATAAAATTTGCGGGTCTGAAATCAGTGCCATAGCAATACTCAATCGTCTTTGCCAGCCACCTGAAAGAGTTTTTGCTTTATCTTTTGCAATATCACACATACCAAAGGACTGAATGGTCTGTTCTGCTTTTTCCTTTGAATCTTTTTTGTCGTGCCCGTAAATTCCATAAATCAGCTCAAGATTTTCTCTTACAGAAAGGTTTGGAGCAACCGCTGTTTCTTGAGGAGATACGTTAATGATTTCCTTAACCTTAAGGGTGTCGGTTTTTATACTGTTTCCAAGCAAAAAAGCATCTCCGCTTGTAGGCTTTGTAAGGCAGGAGAGCATCTTTATTGTTGTTGATTTGCCTGCACCGTTAACTCCGAGCAGTGCAAAAATTTCTCCCTGCTCAATCGAAAGGTTAAGGGAGTCAACAGCAACCTTATCTTTGTATTTTTTTGTCAAGTCAATAGCTTGAATAGCGGTCATATCAATCTTCCTCCTTTTGTACATCTTTTATAGCTTGTGCAAAGGTAAGACTTTCAGATTCTGATTTGTCGGGATATATCTCCTTGCCCTTTCCGTTAAATATCTGGTCGGCAATCTTGTTAAAAATATTCATACGCTCAATGGCAATTCCCTTTTCTGAATCTGCAAGTAAAATAAGAGTATCTCCCGAATTTATTTCAAACATATCACGAACTTCTTTTGGAATGACGATTTGACCCTTTGGTCCAACCTTGACGGAGGACATAAACTTGTTACCATCTTTTGCTTTCACAATTCTCACCTCCAAGTATTAAAAGTATAACTTGTATAACTATTATAACTATTTATAAAAAATAAGTCAATAAAATGCAAAGCGGTTTTGTTGAATAGGATTTTTTATTATGGTATTATATATGCATTAAAATGGGGTGATAAATATGTCTACACCACTTGCAGACAGGCTTCGTCCGCAGACACTTGATGATATAGTAGGACAGGAGCATTTGCTTTCAGAGGGTAAATCACTTAGAAATATAATTAATTCGGGAATGTTGCCAAATCTCGTGTTCTACGGACCGTCGGGAGTTGGAAAGACAACTCTTGCAAGCATCATTGCAAAGTCAACCAACAGGACATTGAGAAAGCTTAATGGAACGAACGCTTCAATAGCAGATATAAAAGATATTGTGGCAGAACTTAACACTCTTTCTGCACCAAACGGAATTTTGCTTTATCTTGATGAGATACAATATTTTAATAAAAAACAGCAGCAATCATTGCTCGAGTATATTGAAACGGGAGCAATCACGCTTATTGCATCAACAACGGAAAACCCATACTTTTATGTATATAATGCAATATTGAGCCGTTCAACAGTGTTTGAATTTAAGCCTGTGTCGCCAAATGAGATTGAGCGTGCAGTTTTACGTGGCTTTGATTTTATGAGCAACGAGAGCGGTGAACAGATAGAACTGGAAGACGGAGTTGCAAAGCACATCTCAATAGCTTGCGGAGGAGATGTCAGAAAGTCAATTAATTCCGTTGAGCTATGCTACTATTCAACGCCACCTAAGGATAATAAGCGAATAATAACATTAAATACAGCACAGGAGCTTACTCAGCGTTCTTCAATGAAATACGACAGAGAAGGGGACGAGCATTATGATATTGTCTCTGCTTTTCAAAAGTCTATGAGAGGTTCTGATGCAGATGCAGCCCTGCATTATCTTGCAAGGCTACTTGATGCAGGTGATTTGCCTTCTGCAACGAGAAGGCTGCTTGTATGTGCCTGTGAAGACGTGGGACTTGCATACCCTATGATTATGCCGATAGTTAAATCGGCGGTTGATATTGCACTGCAGGTTGGACTTCCGGAGGCAAGAATACCTCTTGCAAATGCAGTTATACTTGTTTGCAATTCGCCAAAGTCAAATTCTGCGTATCTTGCTTTTGACAAGGCAATGTCGGATTTACACAAGGGAAAAACGGGGCCGATTCCAAGGCACTTGCAAAATATGCACTATGATGGAGAAGACAATAAAAATAAGGGGCAGTTTTACAACTACCCCCACGATTATAAAAACCACTGGATAAAACAGCAATACCTGCCTGACGTACTTAAAAATGCTAAATATTATGAGTTTGGTGATAATAAAAACGAACAGGCGGCAAAAGAATATTGGTCAAAAATTAAAGATTGACAATAACTAAGGATAGAACGAGACCAACGACAATTGCTGCCGCCGCTTTTGCAGTGGCAGCTTTCCAGTTTATATCTTTTTTACGAACCGGTGGTGGCATACCAATGCTTTGGGTGAAGTTCCACGCCTGCTTTTGCAATTTATCTTTATCTATATTGTAGTATTCCGGCTTAACAAAAAGCAAAACTCGCTCAAAATAATCGCTCCCAGTATCCTTAATCTCTAAAACTTGCATATTAACTCCTTTTATCATTTATCATAACCTCCCAAAAATAGTTTTGGCAGGTTTTGAGATAAATATACTCAGTTTTTGTCAAGTGTTTTTTTATTTGTAAATTTTTTGAACAAACAGATAAAATATACAAATCGTATACTCATTTTCAGAAATATTGTGGAAAACTCGGTGGAAAATGTTCATAACTCACCCTTTTAACCCCCTATTTTAAGCAGTTTCTTAAAAAAAGGAGATTTTGTGGATAATTTGATGTTAAAAATTGCAGCTAATACTTTATGTTTTAAACCCTTTACAACCCGAAAAAATATCGGCGAAATGCACAAAAAAATAACGAATATTCGTGGAAAGTGCAACTGGTAAAAGAGCACAGAAAAATCGAAAATTTTTACAAAAAATTGCTAAAATGGATGTGCAAAAATGGAAATTGTTAAAATAGCAAATGGAATATTATTAAAAGACCCAAAAATCTTTTCGCCATCACTTTGTCTTGATTGCGGACAGGCATTCAGATGGGAAAACATAGACGGAGTTTGGCACGGAGTTGTAAAAAACAGAGTTTTAGATGTTGAAGAAACTGAAAATGGAGTAGCTTTTTATACATCGGAGGAAGATTTTAATAATATATGGGTGGATTATTTTGACCTCAAAAGAGATTATGAAGGAATTCTGTCAAAAATAAGTCAAGACGAAAGTATTAAAATGGCTGTTGAAGAATTTTGCGGAATAAGAATTTTAAACCAAGACCCTTGGGAAACTCTATGTTCGTTTATCATATCTCAGAATAATAATATTCCAAGAATAAAGGGAATAATAAACAGGCTTTGTGAAAACTTCGGAGAACCACTGGGAAACGGAGATTATTCGTTTCCGTCCGCAGAGGTTTTGTCAAAATTGAGTCTGGACGATTTGGCACCACTCAGAGCAGGCTTTAGGAACAAGTATATTCTTGATGCAGCACAGAAAGTTGCAAATGGAGAAGTGGATTTAGAAAAGCTTAAAGATATGCCGATTGAAGATGCAAGGCAGGAACTTTTAAAAATTAAAGGTGTTGGAGCAAAAGTTGCGGAATGTGCTTTGCTGTATGGATGCAGGCACATAGAGGCTTTTCCTGTTGACGTTTGGGTTAAGAGAGTTATGTCGGAGCTTTATGAGGATGGTCTGCCTGAATGCACTGAGGGCTTTGAGGGAATTGCACAACAGTATCTGTTTCACTGGAGAAGAAATTCGCAAAGATTTAATAAGTGTTAAATTCGTTATCATTATGGCAATGGCAGGAATAGGGCTGAATACAGACATCGTAAAGCTTGTTAAGAGCGGAGGAAAACCAATTCTTTTGGGACTTTGCTGTTGGGTAAGCATAACCGCAGTAAGCTTGCTTGTACAACATCTTATGGGACTTCTGTAACACATCAATATGTATATCCAAAATTAAGATTGGGGTTGTTAAAATGAGGACGTGTGTAAGATGTCAAACGGAAATGATAGAAGATTGTGATGTAAAAGTTGAGGGCGGAGGTTATGGAATTGTACTTTCAACTGATGCAAAAAGACTTTTTTCAAATCGTATCGGAAAGCCGAAAGTTGCAATTTGTCCAAGCTGTGGAGAAGTTTCAATTTATGTTGATGAGGTAGAAAAGCTAAAAATATAAAACAAAAAACACGACCGAGTTGGCCGTGTTTTTATTTTTATAACAAAGGTTATTATTTTCCGAAGAGCAGAAGTAAAAATCCTGCTGCAACGGCAGAACCGATAACGCCTGCAACATTTGGACCCATAGCGTGCATAAGAAGGAAGTTTGAAGGGTTGGCCTTCTGACCTTCTGCCTGTGCAACACGGGCAGCCATAGGAACAGCAGAAACTCCGGCAGCACCGATAAGCGGATTAACTTTGCCTTTTGTAACAAAGCACATAAGTTTTCCAAGAAGCACACCGCCAACAGTTGCAAATGCAAATGCAATAAGTCCAAGACCTATAATTGCAAGAGTCTGAACCTTGAGGAATACAATACCATCAGCAGTTGCACCAACGGTAACTCCAAGAAGTATTGTAACGATGTTAATAAGTGCATTTTGAGCTGTATCGGAAAGTCTGTCAACAACTCCACACTCTCTAAACAAGTTACCGAGCATAAGCATACCGATAAGAGCCGCAACATCCGGAATTAAAAGAATACATAGAACAGCAACGACAATTGGGAAAATAATCTTTTCCGTCTTGCTTACTTTACGAAGGTTCTCCATTTTGATTTCGCGTTCTTTCTTAGTTGTTAAAGCACGCATAATAGGAGGCTGAATAAGTGGAATAAGTGCCATATAAGAGTAAGCTGCAACGGCAATTGGTCCCAAGAGTTCAGGTGCAAGCTTAGACGTTAGGAATATCGCCGTCGGACCGTCTGCACCACCGATAATAGCAATAGAAGCGGCCTGCTCCGGTGTGAAAATGCCAAGAGCAAGTGCGATTAAAAATGCAATGAATATGCCGAACTGTGCAGCAGCACCAAGCAAAAGGCTTGATGGACGGGCAAGTAGTGGACCAAAGTCGGTCATAGCACCAATGCCAAGGAATATAAGGCACGGGAAAATACTACTCTTAACACCGGCGTAAATAAGCCGCAAGACACCGTCGTCATACCAATGTGCCCCGGGGATTGCCTGCGATGCATCCATAAGTCCGGCAGGGTCTGCCATAATCCCTGTACCGGGAAGGTTGGCAAGCAACATACCAAAGGCTATTGGGACCAGCAAAAGTGGCTCGAATTTTTTTACGATTGCCAAATACAAAAGTACAAATGATACAAGTATCATAACACCTTGTTGCCAAGTCAATGCAGCAAAACCGGAATTGGCAAACATCTCTCTAAATACTTCAATAATGTTCATCATTATCCTCCTTATAAGACGACGAGAACATCATCAGTATTTACAACGCTGCCCTTTGAGACAAGAATTTGTTTAACAACTCCGTCTGAAGGTGCAACGATTTCGTTCTCCATTTTCATTGCCTCGAGGATAACAAGGACTTCTCCGGATTTAACGCTTTGTCCCGAAGTAACATTTACAGCCAAAATGTTTCCCGGCATTGGAGCTGTAACAGTTGTGCCATCTGCTACCGTAGCAGCCTGTGCAGGAGCAGCAGGAGTAGGAGCAGTAGGAGCAACAACAGGAGCAGCTGTTGGAGCTGCAACAGGGGCTTCGGTAACGCTTGTAAGAACTGCATCGCTCTGCGTTACTTCAACCTCATAATTTTTATTGTTTAAGGATACTACGTATTTCATTATTATTTCTCCTCTAAAAGCTTGATAGATTTAAAGCTGAGTCTGTTGAGTGGAATACCGCTTTGATGGCTTACGATAGCCATAATAACAGCAGCATCTGCCTCTGAGACATTTACAAGGTCAATCTGTCCTGCGGACTGGGTTTCAGGAAGAGGTGTTCCTGAAACTACGGGAACAGAAGCGGATTCGGATGAAGTTGATTCACTCTTGTCCTTTTTGCCTTTTGATGTAAACACACCAACGACCTTTGAAATGATGACAACAGCTATTGCCAGAAGTAAAAGCTCAAGAAAAACCATTAAAATTCCTGTAATGGAAATGGTAAGTCCGTCGAGCATTGTAAGGTCTTTTCCTGCTAACAATCAAAACACCTCCGTCAATCCATTTTTGTTATGGTATAGGTGAATGAATGCTTTTCTTTTTCTGCACGTTTTTCAAAGAACTTTTCTGCCTGTGCAGGGAAAGCGATATAGGAAAGAACGTCCTCATCACTTCTTGCAATATCTTTAAGCTCTGCCTTTGTCTTTTCAAATTCAGGCTTTAGAGTGTTTGCAAATCTCTCTGTGATTGGCTTTTCGTCTCCGAGAACTTTCTTTTGAAGGTCCTTGTTGACTTCACCCGGAGCTTTACCGTATTCACCTTTAATATAAGATTTAACTTCTTTTGAAATGTTCTTGTATCTTTCCCCGGCAAGAACGTTTGATGTTGCCTGAACACCAACCATTTGGCTCATTGGAGTAACAAGAGGAGGATAACCTAAATCCTCACGGACTCTCGGAGTTTCTGCAAGAACTTCAGGAAGCTTGTCAAGCTTGTTCTGAGCAGTAAGCTGTGCAACAAGGTTTGAAAGCATTCCGCCGGGAATCTGATAGTTAAGAGCATCTGTTTCTGTTGAAAGAACAACAGGGTTTAAAAGACCTGATTCAAGGCACTTTGCTCTGTAAGGCTTAAAGAATTCATTAACTTTGTTGACTGCGTCCATATTAAGGTCAACGTCATATCCGAGCTGTTTAAAAGCGTAGGCAAGGGTCTCTGTTGGTGGCTGAGATGTTCCGCCAGACATACAGGAAACTGAGGTGTCAACAATGTCTGCACCTGCTTCAACAGCCTTAAGAAGAGTGAGCATTCCAAGACCTGTTGTTGAATGTGTGTGGCAAACGATTGGAAGCTTAACGTTCTCTTTAAGAGCCTTAACAAGGTCATAAGCCTCTTGAGGTCCCATAATTCCAGCCATATCCTTGATGGCAATTGAACCAACACCCATATCTTCCATTTGCTTTGCAAGCTTTACATAAGAGTCAAGGTTGTGGATAGGACTGATTGTGAAACAAATTGTTCCTGAAGCAAGAGCACCATTTTTAACGGTTTCATCAACGGCGACTTCAATGTTTCTAACATCATTAAGAGCGTCGAAAATACGGATTATATCAATTCCGTTTTCAACAGATTTCTTAACAAACATACGAACAACATCATCGGGATAATGCTTGTATCCAAGAATGTTTTGTCCTCTTAAAAGCATCTGAAGCTTTGAGTTTGGACAAGCTTTTCTAATGTTTCTAAGTCTTTCCCAAGGGTCTTCGTCAAGATAACGCAGGCAAGAGTCAAAAACTGCTCCTCCCCAGCACTCGAGTGAATAGTAATTTGCCTTATCAAGAGTTTCAAGAATAGGGGCAAATTCTGAATATGGCATTCGAGTTGCAATCAAAGATTGATTGGCGTCTCTTAACACTGTTTCGGTAAACTGAACTTTCATTTTAGTGTGTACCTCCATATATATTTGCTGTAAAAATAGTTGTTTTAAAAAACAACAATTACTCTTATAATAGTATAACGACAAAAAATTATCAACTAATTTGTAATATTTTTTAATATTTTGTCGTAAAATATACGGTATTTTATGAATTGAAAAAATAAACCAATATAAATTACAATGTTTTTTTGCAATTTATATGTATAGTTGCTATAATGCGTATATAAAATAAAGAATTAGAAGTGATTTTCATTAAACTATTAAATTTTTAAATTATGAAAGATGGGATATGGATGATTGAGCTAAAAGCTATTAACCATAAAGAAGCACTCAGGTATCTTGGCTTTTATGATGAGCAGCCAACGCAAGATGTATTGCTTTCTCTTTCTGAATGTGAGCAGACTCTTTTGCAAACAATAAAGCCACGCTACATATATAAATGTTTTGACCTTGAGAAAAAAGAAGATGATAAAGTTTATCTTAAAGATTGCAATATGGTATTAAGCGGAAAATCTATTTCAAAGCATTTGTATTATTGCGAAAAAGCAGTACTTATGTGTGCCACACTTTCTTCGGATGTTGACCGTCTTATCAGCAAATTTCAAGTTCAGGACCTTGCAAAGGCTGTTATGACAGACTGCCTTGCAAGTGCAACGATTGAGCAGGTTTGCGATGAGGTCGAAGAGGAGATAAGAAAAGAGTTTAATGAATACACACTTACATATAGATTTTCACCGGGATACGGTGATTTGCCACTTGATACAGGCAGAGAATTTTTAAGAGTTATGGATGCCCAAAGGCAAATTGGTCTTTGCATTACAAACGGAGATATGATGTCGCCGATAAAATCGGTTACTGCAATAATAGGACTTTCAAAAAACAAGCTTGAAGATATAGACAGATGTGAAGATTGTATGATAAAAGATACTTGTGAAAAGAAGAAACGGGGAGAACACTGTGGACTTTAAAGAACTTTTAAAAAACGAATTTGTATTTTTAGACGGAGCAATGGGAACAATGCTTCAAAAGAGCGGGCTTAATCCAGGGGACATTCCGGAAATATTGTCGATTACAGAAAGTGAAAAAATAATTAACATTCACAGGCAATACGTCTTAGCGGGTGCAGATATTATCTATGCAAACACTTTTGGAGCAAATGCCGAAAAATTAAAAGAATGCAATTATTCGGTTGATGAAATCGTTAAGACGTCAATAAAAAATGCAAAGCAAGCCTGCGAGGGTACAAATACGCTTGTTGCTCTTGATGTAGGACCTACCGGACAGATGCTTGAGCCTTTGGGAACAATGAGTTTTGAAAGTGCGTATGAAGTTTTTAAAGAGCAGATAGTTGCGGGAGCAGATGCAGATGTTATTGTAATTGAAACAATGACACAGCTTGCAGAAGCTCGAGCAGCACTTCTTGCCGCAAAGGAAAACAGCCACAAACCTGTTATTTGCACAATGTCTTTTGAGCAAAATATGAGAACCTTTACAGGATGTAGTATACCCACAATGGCACTTACATTGCAGGGACTTGGTGCCGATGCTGTTGGAATAAATTGCTCACTTGGTCCAAATGAGCTTGTTCCGTTGGTTGAACAGCTTTCAAAGTGGACAGATTTGCCAATCGTAATAAAGCCCAATGCAGGACTTCCAAATCCGCAAAACGACGAATATGATGTTTCGGCTGAGGATTTTTCAAACAGTATAGAATCATTTCTTAAATATGGAGTAAAAATAGTGGGTGGTTGTTGTGGAACAACTCCCGAATATATAAAAGAATTAAAGAAAAAGTTAAGTGGCAAAAGTTTTTGCAAACAAAACAATACAATACCCAGCGGCGTTTGCTCTGCTGCAAATACAGTTGAAATCAATTGCCCTAAAATAATAGGAGAAAGAATTAATCCAACAGGCAAAAAGCGTTTCAAGCAGGCACTTTTAGAAGACGATATGGATTATATTTTGTCCCAGGCACTTGAACAGGTTTCAGCCGGTGCCGATATGCTGGACGTAAATGTCGGACTTCCACAGATAGACGAACGTGAAATGCTTACAAAAACAGTCCTTGCACTTCAGGAAGTTGTTGATGTGCCTCTTCAGATAGATTCTTCAGACCCCAATGCAATAGAAAGTGCACTTCGTGTATATAACGGAAAGGCAATAGTAAACTCTGTTAACGGAGAGCAAAAATCACTTGATTCAATTCTGCCGATAGTTGCAAAATACGGAGCTTGCGTTGTTGGACTTGCACTTGACGAGAACGGCATACCGAAAACAGCACAGCAGAGAATAGATATTGTTAAAAAAATTGTTTGTGAGGCAGAAAAATACGGAATTTCCAAACGTGATATTTTTATAGATTGCTTAACTCTTACTGCCTCGGCTCAACAGGAGCAGGCGACTGAAACATTAAATGCACTCAATTTTGTAAAAAATGAGATGGGACTGAAAACAGTCCTCGGAGTTTCAAATATTTCTTTTGGACTTCCGTACAGAGAAATGGTTAACAGCACATTTCTTACTATGGCACTGCAAAACGGTCTCGATTTGCCTATAATAAACCCGAACATACAAGCGATGACAGGTGCTGTAAGAGCCTTTAGGCTTCTTACCTGTGCAGACGAAAACTCTGCGGAGTTTATTGAAGCATACGGAAATCAGGATGCACAGGCGACAAAAGCATCTTTGCCACAGCAATCGGGAGCAGAAATTACTCTTTTTGACGCAGTTAAAAAAGGCTTAAAATCAGATACACAAAGGCTTACAAAGGAACTTTTAAAAACTCAAGATGTTATGTCGGTTATTAATGAAATGCTTATTCCGGCACTTGATGAGGTTGGTAATGGCTTTGAAAAGGGAACTTTGTTTTTGCCACAGCTCATACAAAGTGCAAATTCGGCACAGCTTGCATTTGAAGAGATAAAATTAAAGCTTTTAAACGACAATCAAGCACCTGTAAGCAAGGGTAAAATTGTTGTTGCAACCGTAAAGGGAGATATTCACGATATTGGAAAAAACATCGTGAAAGTGCTTTTGGAAAATTACGGATACACGGTTATAGACTTGGGCAATAATGTTGAGCCACAAGCTGTTTTAGATGCAGTAAACAAGCACTCTGCAAAGCTTTGCGGGCTTAGTGCATTAATGACAACAACGCTTAAAAGTATGGAGCAGACCATAAAACTTTTGCACGATAACGGAGCTGATTGCAAGATAATGGTCGGAGGTGCAGTGCTGACACCTGACTATGCACTTAGCATCGGAGCAGACTATTATGCTAAAGACGCAAAACAATCTGTTGATATTGCAAAAAAAGTATTGATTTAATTTTTGGTTTTTTATAATAGCTTTAAAAATAAAAATAAATTGCATTTATGCTTGATATGACATTCTTGAGGTGTTAAAATATACTATTATAATTATATGAAATTTGGCTTGGCCTTTTTAGCTTTTGCTGTACAGATATATAATATCTACGTATC
>CAYMZO010000007.1:0-5281 GCA_964394885.1 uncultured Eubacteriales bacterium
CCGTATTGGTATTTTCTGTTTACAATTGGATGTTATTCTTTAAGCAACCTAATCTGAAGAGAGAAACACACAGGGCTTTGACCAAAGGTTACTAACCACGAATAGATTAGGCACTAAATTTTAAAAAATATAGTGCAACACGATTTCACAAGTTGGTGGCAAAGCTTTTCTCAAATCTTTACAAGTAACCTATTCAACAAAACAATGCACTAAATAATAATAATGGAGATGCATAAAAATGATTATTGGAATTTTATTAACAATTTTATTAGGTGGAGGACTTTCAGCAGTTGGAACATTTCTTTTAGGTTACCTTGGATTTTGGGCTTGTGCTATTGTACTTGTAACAGTTATTGTTCTTACAGTTACACTTTGCCAAAACCACATACCTCCACGTAAGAACAAGCACAGAAGAGCAAACGACAAAAAAGTAAGCAGTAAAGTTTGATTACCAGGATATTTGTGTGATATCATAGGAACGAGGCAGATTTTTATCTGCCTCGTTTTTGTTTTTTATTGTACTTTCTTGCAGTTTGGCTTATGTATTTTCTGTTATTTTCAGCCAACATTTTCATTAAAAATCAGCTATATTTTTTAATAAATAAGGGGAAACTAATGTTGTATACCAACGCAATTTATGGTACAATTATGTTTAATAATAACTATATATGCTATTTATTGTAGAAATAGGGGGCTTTTCATGAACTCGAGCAGCGAAAACAACGATATTATTATAGGCCGTAACACAATTATGGAAGCTCTGCGTGCCGGCAGAGATCTTGACACTCTTTATGTTTCAAGAGGTGAACATACAGGTTCGGTGGGTAAAATAATTTCTCTTTGCAAAGACGCAGGGGTTTCTATAAAAGAAGTTGACTCAAAAAAGCTTGACTATATGTGTGGCAACGCAAATCATCAAGGTGTTATCGCCTATGTTGCAGCACACAGCTATGCAACTGTTGACGATATTTTTGAAGTTGCCGAGGAACGTGGAGAAAAACCTTTTATTATAATCTGTGATGAAATTGAAGACCCTCATAATCTCGGTGCAATTATCCGCTCTGCCGAATGTGCCGGTGCTCACGGCATTATCATTCCAAAAAGAAGATGTGCAACTCTTAGCTATACCGTTGCAAAAACTTCTGCGGGTGCCATTGAATATATGCCGGTTGCTCGTGTAAGCAATCTTTCTGCCACCATTGATGATTTAAAGAAACGTGGAGTTTGGATTTACGGTGCAGATATGCAGGGTCAGAACTGGTGTCAGACAGACCTTAGAGACTCTATTGCACTTGTCATTGGTTCCGAAGGAAACGGGCTTGGCAGGCTTGTTCGTGAAAAATGTGATTTTATCGTTTCACTGCCTATGAAAGGGCAAATAAATTCTCTTAATGCATCTGTTGCCGCAGGCATTCTTATGTTTGAAGTAACAAGGCAAAGAGATGGATTAAAATCTATTTAAAGGGGTGATTTAAATGTCAAATACAAAGTTAGATGATTTACTTTCAGATTTGTCAGTGGATGAATTGTTAAATTCTCTGTCCACAGATCTTGAATCTGCTCCAAAGAACACACCGTCATCAAAAGACTGGTCTATGGATGAAATTGATGCTTTACTTGGCATTGAAAGCACTAAATCAAACACCCCTAAATCAGTAGCTAAAGAGTCCGATAAAAGTGATGAGTTGGTGCAGAAAAGTTCTGACAAAAAATTAGAAACCACTGTAACAATGGATTTTAAAGAGAGAAAAGAAAAAGTCAAGACAAAAGAAATTAAACTCAAATCTGAAAAGCCTGTTGAAGATATTCCGATTTCAAGGAAAAGCAGTAATAATACAGCTAAGCCAAAAGCTGTTCCTGAGCAACCGCACTCTGAACAGCCCCGTGCTGTTAAACCAATTGAGGAAAAGAAAGTTACTGAAGTTTTAAAGTCTAAGGAACCCGTTAAGGAAAATGCCACGAAAAAGGCTAAGGAAGATGTAAAAGATACTCCTTTTGACGACAATAAGACAAGAGTTTTTGCTCCTGTTGAGATTGCAAAGCAAAGTGATAAAGATGAAGGCAAGGCTTCTTTGCCCTCATCAGTGCAAAAATCCAAACAAGATGACAGTGCAAAAACAACTGTTATTAACTCAGATGCCGTGGTTAAGGCTTCTAAGGAAATCTCAGATTCAAAAGAAAGTATTATGGAGCTTGCAAGCGAATATGCTCCCGACAAACCAAAAGTCAGCCAAAAGACATTGACTGACATAAAGCCTACTTACAACGAAGATATCGTTCACAATATCTCAAGAAAAAAAATCGAAAAGTCCACCGGCGGAATGGAAAGCGATAAATATAGAACAAGGTTTATCAATCAGCCTGTTCAGCATATAGAAAAGACCGCCGAATATGAAAAAATTCATTTAAACGACCCTACACCGCAAATAGAGCGACCGGGATTTATTGTTAAAAAGAAAAATTTTTCAAACACTGCGGACCTTGAGCCTATTCCAACTATTGTTTCTGTTGAAAACGAATTGGAGAAGTCTGATTCTGAAAAAGTAAAGGCTGTTAAGGGAAAGGCAAACAAGGCATTGTCTGACGAAGAAATCGCAGGCCAAATAAAGCTTTCCGGCTTTGAAGAACCTGAAGAAATCGAAAAGATAGATGAGGAAATTGCTGAAAAAGACCTCAAAAAATCAAGGAAAGAAAAGCTTAAAAACTTTAAAATAACGGCAGACCTTGATGATATTTCTTCCGAAGAGTTTAACGAACAAGATGCAAAAGAGGAAGATGCGGACAAGAGTATAAAATCTACCGTTACATCTTTTTCCAACGACTACATTGACGATGAATATACCTCGGCAAAAGATAAAGAGTTTATACATAAAAAGCTTGCAAAAGGAACAAAATTTTCTTTGATTTTTGCCTGCATTGAAGCCGTTATATTTATTGCATCCATTGTAATTTCTATAATCTCAAGCTCACAGGGTTCAAGCTTAAGCCTATTTTCGGGCAACGTTTCACTGTATATGCTTGTTGACATTCTCTTGCTTTTGCTTTCGTGTTCATTTGCACTAAGCACTTTTATCAGAGGAATGACAGGTCTTTTCAAGTTTAAAATAAACTCTGCAACCGCACCTTCCCTGCTGTTTATATTTTCTATTGCACAGTGCATTGTTGTAATATTTACAATGAAAGATGCTTTCGCAGACACTGTTATCTATGCCCCTGTCGCCTGCTTTGCATTTATGATGAGTGCTTTTTCAAGATTTTTCGTTCTCAAACGTGCCTTTTCAAACTTTGAATTTTGCACAGGCGGAACAGCTCTTTACAGCACCGAAAAAATTGCTAAAGAAAACGATGCCTTTGAGATTGGACGTGGACTTCTTCTCGGAGAACCTGATGTTTCTTACAGCTCAAGGATTAACTTTCCCGAAAAATTCATTGAAAAATCATTTGTCTATGACCCGTCTGACAAAATAAGCTCAAAGCTTACCTTAGCAATTCTTATTGCAGGAATTATCGTTGCAATTCCTACCGGAATTCTTTCAAAGAGTGTTTACGACGCTTTTGCATCATTTGTTGCCGTATGCAGTATCGGTTTTCCTGCTTTCTCAATGATTTCTTCAAGCCTTCCGATTTTAAGCACAAACAAAAAGCTGAATTCTCGTGGAAGTGCTATTCTCGGATACCTTCCTGCATTTGAATGTGCCACAACAAACGCAATCGTTATTGACAGCTCTGATTTATTTAAAAAAGGAAGCTGCGGAATTGACGGAATCAAAACATTTAATAATATGAGAATAGATGAAGCAATTCTCGATGCTGCATCTATGGTTATAGAGTCCGGCGGACCACTTGTTGATATTTTTGACGGTGTCATTCTCAACAGACGTGAAATACTTCCTCCTGTTGAATCCCTTGCCTATGAAGACAGGCTCGGTCTTTCAGCTTGGATTCACGGCAACAGAGTTTTGCTTGGAAGCCGTGATTTACTCCTTAACCACAATGTTGAAGCTCCGGAAAAAGACGTTGAAATGAAATACATCAACAGAGGCAAAAAAGTTCTTTACCTTTCTGTTGCCGGAAAAATCGCCGCTATGTTCGTAATAAGCTATTATGCAAACGACGCTATCGGAGAGGCACTTCGGAAAATTGACGAAAACGGCATTACCATTCTTGTCCGTACCTGCGACTGTAACATAACCGAAGATTTGATTTGCCAATATTTCGGACTTCCTATTAGTGCTGTCAAAATTATAAGTCCTGTTTCGGGCGACATTTTCAACAAGTACCGTAAAGAAACGCTTGAAAAATCGTCTTCGGGAATTTTCCATAACGGAACTGAGGACTCATTCCTCAAGTCTATATCTCAGGCATTCAGGCTAAACAAGCTCGTTTCGATAAATTCTATTGTTCAAATAATTTACTCGTCCGTTGCGGTTGCAATGTTCGCTCTTCTTTCATTCCTGTCTGCCTTACCGTCAATAGGTGCAGGTCAGATAATTGCATTCCAGCTCTTCTGGACATTGATAGCCTGTTTAATTCCTGTATTTAAGAAATCTTAACCTTGTAAGCTTATCAATCCTATCATTATACCCACAAAGCCCCGACAAAATTTTGTCGGGGCTTTGTACTTTATTATTGTAATTTTATTTTTCTAAAACTTTGATTATCTCTCCAACATAAACCCTGTGATAATCTTTGTCCTTATAAAATCCGTCTATTTCATCAGAAATAAAATCTTCCGGTTTCATATCCGTAATGGCTATTTTCTTGCAGACAACCACAAGATTTGCCTGCTCAACTGCTGTTGTTCCTTCAACATAATATGGCGAAAGATTTGCTCTTTCAAACTTGTCGCAATCTCTTCCGGATGCTGCACCGCAAATATTAAGTGCGTCCTTATATTTGCCCGACAAGAAATTAACGGTAAAGTAATCCTCTTTTTCAATAATTTCATAAGTATATCTCTGAGGACGAATAAATATAAAGGCAACGTCTTTATTCCAAAGCTTTCCGAGCATTCCCCAGCTTGCAGTCATTATGTTATGGTTGTCTATATCCCCCGAACCGATTAGTGCCCACCTATCTCCAAACAGTTCCGCAGGAGATGTTTCAACATCCTTTATGCTGATTTCTTTAAAGCTCATTTTTGAACTCCCCTTTCAAGTTGTTTATAGTATACTATAATTATATCGTGCTTTTGGTGTTTTATAAAGAACTTTTATTGAATTTATTTTTCAACTTAATTATAATAAATATATGTAAGTTTTTGTAAATTGATGTTTTTATT